>RFGN01000724.1 GCA_003696645.1 Gammaproteobacteria bacterium
GAGATCCACGTGGTTGAGGCTGAATCGTCCGATGAGGCCAACGCATTTGCCTCGGAGCAGGGATGGGATGTCTCCCAAGTTACCGAGCTGGATGCACTTACCCCCAAGAAGATCAAGCAGTATTTTCTTCGAGGGAGGGATAGAGTGGATGAAGTTTCGGATGGGTGCGTAGTCCTGCATCATAAAGATGGGACTTCAGAATACTATAAATGACGGTGATGGCGGATTCTTCGGGATCCGCCATTTTCATGGGGAGTCAGGATGATTGTTGGTGGTCACTCGGACGCACTAGTGGATTGTGTCGTTGATCTATCCTTGTGGCTGTTGTATAAGATCAAATTGGTTCTTCCTTCTGGATTTTTGACAAGGTAACCAGCCTTCCAGTCTTTGCTATACGGGTATTCCAACTTTATTTTCATCATTGAATCTCCATTTGTTTGCTTAACTTTCCAGCGATATAGTCTTCTATTGAAGAGAATAAAAGAGGATTGGTTGATGTATTCTATGAGATTCATCTGGTGCGCCCGGTGGGATTCGAACCCACATCTTTAGCGTTATGAGCACTATGTTTTGGCCATTAAACTACGGGCGCCCGTTCTATTTATTCCTTGAATCCTCGATCATCAAGGGATTATGGGTGCAAAATTTCCTTGTCATCCCAGAGAGGAAATCCTATATTGTGTGATATGCCAAAAACCGTTATCAAGGAGGTAAACATGGCTGAAACGCTCAAGAATTTCATGGATGAGCTAGTAGAGCGCCTGCAGAGTCCCGATGTCGTGAGACAATGGTATGATGAGGACCGTTACACTGCTTACACGTTCATCGGGGCAGCTATTGGGCATATGCTGGATAACGGGGTTCAACCAAGCGACGGTTTCTTGGATACTATCCTTGATCTGCATGGTCCCGAGTGCCTTCCAGTTGAGTGGAGTGAGCACGCTCTGAAATGGAGTGTTGCCAACAAGAAGTGGTCGAGTGTTATCAAGCAGTATCGTAACGAGAACATCCCCGAGGATGTCCGAGAGAAAGCGCTGCTGAGCATTCCTCAAGAATACATGATGGAAAAATTTGTCAAGAATTTCGATCCATCGTGGCATTGGGCGGAGCTGCGAGACTATATCCGGGGGACGAACAATGACGAGATGATGGTAGCGGTCATCGAGCATTGGCCGATTGACTATCTGAGGAGAATTCCCGAGGATTTCCTTTCGGTTGCGGTTGCGCGTGGTAGCAATTATGCGATGTTCCTCCAGTCGCTGATCTCGGAAGAACCTTTCAAGGGGGTGGTGGATGATAAGATCAGAGGAAAATCGGAGGAGTTCCTGGAACGCAGCCCTTACCTGCTTCATACTGCTGACGACCGCGAACTAGCCTCCAAAATCTTCAGGTACATGGATGGCATGGGGCTTCTTTCCGAAATTCTGGAGAAGGATCCTATGGCTGGATTCCGAGCACTGTTGGCAGATTCCTCCAAGGATCATCCTTGTGTCTGGAGACATTTCTCGGCCTATAAGAGTATTATTCTTAACAAGCCACTTGATAGCGACCTGATCGTCCTTGCTGGCTACTATCTCAATTGCCTCATTCGGGCAGGCGAGGATCCCGAGTTCGTGGAACAGGTAAAGGACCGAGTTTACTCCATCGAGAATACTAGGGGTCTCAAGCGGGGTATCAACCGTTTCAAGGAGCTGGTTGATGTCAAGGAGCCAGCATAAGCATTTGTGTCAGTAAAGAAGAGATCCCCGGCGCTCCACCGGGGATCTCGTTGGCTTATGCAGCCTGTTTGCTTGGATAATCAAAGTTGGCATTTATGAGTTTTGCCTCGGTAACGGCGAGACTCACCGGATGGCTAGTATATGACACCGTTGTCTCGTCGATCCTATATCGGCCCCATAGCGTATTATGGTGGAGCCGGGCGGACCTGCCCCGCCGTCCGATGACAGGCACCACATACCTTCTACCATCATAGAGGGAAGACCCCTCAAACGTTATTTAGATGTAAGTCAGTTATTCGTCAACCGGCTTCAACACCGCAAGGGACGATACTGGGACGGTTTCAGGGCTTCTAAGAGGTCAATCAGCTTCATACGGGTATTTAGGTGATGTTGCAAATACTTGCTTGCATTACAGGCATAAATTACATATATCATCTACTATATGCCTAGCAAACAAGAGGAGGAAACTGCCATGATGGCAGAGTGGTTCGATTTTGCTGTAAAGAAAAAGAAGCTGAGGAAACTGGCTGAGCAAGCAATTAGAGACAAGCGTGCGCACCTTTCAGGAAAGGCGCATATCCCGCATATGCGCCGCTCAGACGCCCACCGGCTGGCGAAAGAGGGATATAAGCGGGGTTACCATCATATACTCCAGAATGGCGGTGTATGATCGTTATATGGGGTTATGGGAAAAAGAAATGGGCGGGTTTCCCCGCCCATTCCTGTGTATAAGGTATAAGATTTGCTATTAGCCGAGCCAAACTACCTTCAGACCACTGGGGGTAACCCCGGCAGCCAGAGTAGGTGCAGCAGCAGTAGTGCTGCCATCGGGAAGCACAATGTTGCCCGAACCAGAAAGAGTGCCGAAGGGGCCAGTGGTGCCGCCGTCGTAGCTCACGTTAGCAAGCTCATCAAGCAAGCTCTGAAGACCGGGCTTAGTCTTGGCAGGATAAGTGCCAACACCAATGGTATCGGTGATATC
>RFGN01000725.1 GCA_003696645.1 Gammaproteobacteria bacterium
CAAGGAGACTGAGTTCAGATTCAATCACAGACGGCAGGATATCTACAAAACCATCCTCAAAATCCTGCTCGAAAAACCCCTGTTCTAGTCAAGCCCCTTGATTATTTATTTGCTGAGTCGAGCGGCAATGGGCTGAGTTGGTCTGGCCGGGGCTGGTCTGGATCGACGCTCGGAGCCTGGTATCCGTTCGAGGTGGATATGCAGGCACAGGATGGTATGGCCACGGCACAAGTGCGCTTTCGTCTTGAAACGGATGCCTTAGTCACGTTTGACGGGTTCCATGTCGATGATGTCGCCATCACCGTGCCGAACACGGGTATTCCGGCTCATTCGGCGAGTGATTATGCCTTTTTGAATGGCACCAGCATGGCCACGCCGCATGTGGCGGGTGCGGCGGCTCTGGTCTGGGCGGCCGAGATCGCGGCGGGTAATCCCGGTATCACGCACCTGCAGGTGCGTGACCGCCTGTTGAACAATGGCGATGCGCTGGCTGCCCTGACTGGCATAACGGTGACTGGCAAGCGCATCAATGTGCAGATGTCCATGCCGCTGCATGCTGCTACTGGGCTGGCGGCGACAGTGGTTTCGGCAATGCAAGTGGACTTGGTTTGGACGGATAATTCTGTCAGTGAATCGAAATATCGTATCGAACGGGATATCGGAACCGGGTTCGTATCCCTGGCGAGAATCCGTTCAAATTCTCAAGCTTATTCAGATACAACAGCACCTTCCAGTACGACGATCAGCTATCGGGTGGTTGCAGTTGGGAGAGACGGCCGTACGGTGGCTAGTACTCCGGTGAGCGTCTCGACGCCTGCCGCTCCACCGCCGCCATCTGGAGGAGGTGGCGGCGGTGGAGGTTGCCTACTGTCAATTCCGGCTGGAAGTCCAGTGCTGCTGACCTTCTGCATTCTGTTTATTGGGATAGTAGCTGTCCGAAATGGAAGGCGCATATAGTGGGGGTTGGGCTGAACCAGGACGAGACATTGAATGCTTGAGGGGATCCCCATCTCTTGCGGTTGAGCAACCTCAAGAGATGGAGTCCTGATTTCATTTCAACTTATAGGTATGGCGAGCAAGGCTCGTCGCGTCTCTTGGGTGTTTAATATGGCTGGGAGGAAACTGCTTGGCTCTGTCTGGATCCATCTCGAACACGATGAGCTTTGGAAAGCTATAGATCCGATTAGGTTGATAGTTGCGAATGCCTGTCATGCGACGGGGCCAAAGGTTGACTTATGATCCTGAAAGGAACGCTGGGAGCGGTATTATAAGGACCTGAAACCTGGATGCTGTTGACCAGGGGGGCAGTGGCTTTGGAACCCACGAATGCCCTTCTTTGAGTTATTTGTGCAAGGAATTCTTCTGGGGCAAGAGGGAGGCCAGTTCCAGAAGGGGCTCCATTCGCTGGACTGACTCAGGGTAGCGCAAAGCTGTGTCCATTCGCGCTATTTTTGATGTCAGAGCAAGAAAGAAACGTAAGCCCAGGCATGTTTGCGAGGGAGAAAGGGAATACCGCAGAAAGCTGCTGCTGCACCGCGACCGGTAGTTTTTCTTCCTGCTCTGATCAGGAGTCGGGGGAATGCGGATGTCGGCCGGACGCGCGTTGATTGCGCGTGGCGTCCTGATCGGCCGGCGCATCGAGTCCTCGCCTGAACGCGGCCGCATACTCTGCGCGGTCCAGGATACAGGCATCCCGGCAAACATAGGGGCGCCTGGGATTGAGCGCATGGCAGCAGCGGCCGTCTTCCAGGCGATAG
>RFGN01000726.1 GCA_003696645.1 Gammaproteobacteria bacterium
ATTCGATGATCTGCAAGTCAAATATCCATTTGGCGACTATGCCCAGCAAGGGGAACTGGAAAAGGCCTATGCCCATTTCAAGCTGGGGGAATTCTCCAACACCGATGAAATCCTGCAACGATTTATTCGGGTCTACCCACGGCACCCGCATATCGAATATGCCTACTATCTCCGTGCACTCAACCGTTATACCCAGGGAATCGGCAAGCGTGGAACGGTCTTCAAGGTGGAAAAGACACAAAGAACCAACGAATATGCCCGGCAGGCCTTCGACTATTTTTCTCTGCTGATCAGACGCTTCCCACACAGCCGTTACCGGGCCGACAGTGTCAAGAGGTTAAAAGTGCTACGAGATGCCCTGGCAGAACATGATCTGTACATTGCGAACTATTATCTGCAACGGAAGGCCTATGTTGCAGCCGCCAGGCGAGCAAAGAACCTGTTGGAGACCTACCCACAGTCGGTGCAGATCCCCGCGGCCCTGTCCATCATGGTCCAGTCCTATGAAGGACTTGGCCTGCATGATCTGGCCAGAGACAGCCAGCGCGTTCTTGACCTCAATTTCCCCCAGTTTACCCCTAAAAAGTTCAAGCCTGGAAAAAAGAAAAGTTAATGCCCACCCTTGCCTTCTGAGGCATGAGTCAGAAACAGGGCAACGCCAAGAAGTGCAATGCCTCCCGCCAACATCAACAGATCCAGCATACTGCCGAATTTCATGCTGGCAGTATGTTCAAAAAATTTCACGATCAGTATCATGATCACGACCTTGGCCAACCGGGCCTTGAGATCATCCAGGGAATGTATCATCAATACATTGGAGGCCGTCTCGGAATTTTCAGCCTCATCGATCTTGCTGACAAACAGTTCATAAAGCCCTAACGAGAAGATCAGCAGCACCACCGCAAGCAGATAGCCGTCCACGATTTCGACGATATGTGTAACATTGAGACTGCGCAGATGAATACGCTCCTCCCCAGGACTGGCGGAGAGGTAATCTCCCAGATGCGAAACCATACTTAAGGCATCGACCGTGGCCATGAAAAACATGGCCAGACTCACCAGCATGCTGGCGACAACGGCAACCAGTACAATCAGGCGGCTTTTCCACAAGATCGATTCAAAAAGTCTCTCCATCTATTCTGATTCCTTCAGTTTGGCAATTTGTTTTAAAGTCCTGGACAGGCGTTGCCGCAGTTCTTTTTCAAGATCTGAAAACAGCGTTCCCTCCTTTTCCTCGAGCGGTTCATTCTGTATCACCAGGTCAGCCAACCTGATTGGCAATGCAAGGCAGATATCATACAGGGATATCTGTTCGCTGTCCCGACAAAGCATCCACCGATCATCCTGAGTCTGTTCCACCAGTCTAGCCTTGCGAAGGTGGCCCAGATACTCCGAAAGAAAGAGCTCGGGCAGCCCGGTTTGCTCTGCAAGCTGACGCAGAGTCAGACCTTGTCCTTCAGCTTGTGCATGACAGAGCCTGACCAGTATCTGTACGGCGCTGTCAACACTATAGCGTATGGAAAGCGTTGCCGATTGCTGCAACATCCTCCAGGTAGAGTGGCAATAGGTAATCTCGGCACCAAGCAAAACAATCAACCAGGATATATAGACCCATACAAGGAACAGGGGAATACTGGCCAACGCCCCATAGACAATATCGTAGGAAGGGAAATGGGTGACAAAGCTGGCAAAGGCCTTTTTGGCCAGTTCGAACAACAGGGCGGCACACAATCCGCCTATCAATGCACTTCTAATCCGAACCTTCTGGTTGGGGACTGCAATATAGAGAAGCATGAATCCGAATGTTGTC
>RFGN01000727.1 GCA_003696645.1 Gammaproteobacteria bacterium
ATATAAATTACTGCATGGTAAAATCAGAATGCAGATTCATCAAAAAAGAGACTGGAGAATCCCTTGTAATGTGAAATGAGTACTCTGAAATCAACCGAGCTGCAAAGGTCGATTCGACGTACTTGAGTGCAGGAGGACTGACGTCACTCGACTCGTGATTCACGCTGAAGTGATTCCCTCCAACTGATATACGACCGTCTGTGTAATGGGGTCTTCCACTATTCATGAGGACAAGAGGATCAAGAGACACCTCATTCGAGACTGAAAGAGTGATGGCATGGGTGTGCTCTCTTGCATAGAACTCGTATCGGGCAGTCACCAGTCTCCCAACCTGAATTTTCTTGACGAAGACAATATCACCCAACCTCGTAAAGAACTGGACTTCAGGGACGTGAGTGAAGATCTGCGTGCCGAGATGCGTGTGCTTTAGGCTCGGTGCAAAAATCCTCTGCTGGGACTCAGAAGTGTAGATTTTCTTGATGACGGCATTAGCACCTTGGGGAACTCCATCGACAGACAGGCTATCCTCCAGCAGAGTACCACCGTGGATCATCTCCGTACCGTATTCTGGAAATTCATAGACGGGGTTCGGCATATCCAACTCGTGGATTTTTCCATTCCTATTATAGAAGAGTGGCGAGGGAGAGACGATTTTTCCAGCTATAATCAACTCCACAAGTCTCCCACCATAGGGACTGAGAAGTGCACGGACATCCCCCTCCTGCCACATCACGAGAGGGTGACCGCAGAGGTTAATCCACTCTATCTTACGCCCCTGTATAGGAGAGTAGTCCAACAGACGCTCTGCATACCTCACACCCTCCCAAGTCATATCCCCTGGAACATTGAGCAGGTAACGAGTGTGGTCACCGCCCATAGATCCGGGAGTACATCCGAATTCAAACTGACTCTTGAGATAGAGGACTTTCGCGACCTTATGGACAGGATAACGAAGGTCCTGAAACTTGTGCTCGATAGATCGGTAGAGATCCGAGTAATACCTGATTTCAGGGGAATTCTGCAGGTAGTCAAAGTAGTCTTCATAGCCGTCATAACGGGCGGAATCGACCATCCATGTCGCTTGCCCCCGACCGAGTTCCGAGACTTCACGAGCAGAAAATGAAGCCATTTTCCCGAGAGAGACGACCTCAATCCAAGTGTTGTCCTTCACTGCAGCAAGGAGTTTTCGGTAATTCTGCTGAATTTCCTTCGGATCTCGCCCATGTGCAATCTGCCAGAATCCAATCGCCTCCGTGTCCTGAGCATAGACCGCAATCTTGTTCTCCTCATCGTACTTCCGCATCAGATCAATAAATTCATCAGGGTTTCCCGACCACACCGCAGAATCAAATGCCCTGAGTACAGCTTGATCATCAGGGAGGAGAGTCAGGTTCCCCGATTCACCCCGCAATTGGAGAATTTCACTGGATCCCAAAATCTTAGTCTCAACAGGAGTATACGTATATCCATGATCACAGAGAAGGTTGAGAAATATGTCATTCCACACCCGCTCCGGGTTCCAGAATCCCACAGGATTGAAATCAAAGATCTCCTTCAGAACCTCCCTGTTATAGCGGATGTGCTCTGCGTTTATCCAGTCAGAAGTAGCCTCCATCACGTTCTGCGCATATGATGAACCGAGGATCTCAAACTGACCAGATTGGATTCCCTCCCTGATGTAATCAATGACCTCCGGATTTCTCCACCTCAGCATCTGCGAAAGTGGAGCAGCCCAGTGAAATGAGATCTCGAGTTCAGATTCGAATGCGATACGAGTGACGGGTGAATAAGAAGAATGTACAGCAGGCTCATACGCCCAGGTGAATGGCATGTTGGAATGATGGAGGATTCCCAGCTTTACAGTCACTGTATCGATGTAGTGATAGGAGTTAAGAAGATTAACATCCCTGGAGAATTGAAGGGAGAATCATCCGAATATTTTGAGCAGAGTTCTCAAAGGTTGTATTGCAGTTACTACCCTACATATGAG
>RFGN01000728.1 GCA_003696645.1 Gammaproteobacteria bacterium
GATGTTCTGATGTCAGCAACAGGAGGGAGTAGGTCACCCGCTTCGATTCTCTTTACACCGGTACCGGATCCGGATCCGGCAGTCCCGGTAGTGATCGATTCATTTGCCTTGATGTAATCGAGTAGGGCCTGCTTTTGCGCTTTCAGCTGCCTTTCCTGTTCCTGAAAATTCTTCGTCAAATCGCTCACCTGGTCGTAGGCAAAACCGGCAACATTGCCGATGTTGAAAAGGATATTGCCGGCTGTCTGAAAGAATCCCGGCTTTGCTTCCTCCATGCGCTGAGTGACGTCGAGTAGTTTCTCTTCTATCTCAATCAGCTTGTTGTTCGCAGCTACGAGTTTAGCACGCTGCTCCAGGGTGCTGATGTAGTTCTGAAGGGCTGTGTCAATTTTCTCGATCTTGCCTTTTTCGAGGTCGAGGTCACCGAAATACTCTTTGTTGATGCCCTTCAGCTTTTGCAGGGCTGCTGCCTTTTGCGCCCTGGTGGTATTCTCATCCTTGATGACACCCACCAGCTTCTCAGCCTCCAGGCGCTCACCGGCAATGGCCTTCTGTGCCTGCGTGTTCACCTCCTTCATGGTCCGGCTCACTGCTGTCAACCCCTCCAATTCCCTGCGCCAGGACTGGTAAGCCTTTACGACGACAAAGACAGCCGCTGCCGCAGCACCCAGCACACTCAATTTCTGAACAGCATTCAGCGCCATGAATGCTTTTGTCAGGCTGCCTACTGTATTGACCAGGCCGGTCATGTGTTGGATGGTGCCACGCAAAATGTTGATACCAAGTCCGAAGGTGCTGTAAAGAGATGCTGCTATCTTGAGTGCCGGGCCCAGGGCCACAGCGAAGGCAGCAGTTTTCAGGATGGCCTCTTTGGTTTCAGGGTTCAAGGCCTTGTAACCCTGTACGAGTTGCTGAATTCTATCAACAAAAGAATCAATGAGTTCCGACAGGTTGAAGGTTTCATTGATGTCTTTCCCGAGATCGGCCAGGTTTTGCCGGATGGCAGCGCCCAGGTTGGTGATGCTGTTTTTGATGCCGCCCTGCGCCTTTGGCAATTTTTCAAATTCAGTGATGATCTTCTCAACGAATTCCTCTGAAGAAATCTTCATCTTCTGAAGCTCCTCAGTGTCAGCAGTTCCGAAGGCATCCTTCATGGCCTTGCGGATCTGAGGCACCCGCTCAGCAAGCTGGTTGATTTCCTCAGCGCTGACTTTTCCTTTGCTGATGATCTGTGTCAGCGCCAGGGTCACACCATCGAGGTCGGCAGCCGTGCCACCAGCCAGGGTCAGCGCATTGCCGACAGCTGCCAGGCTGCGCCGGGCCAATTCTGCATTGACGCCCACTGCCTGTAGGCGCACACTTCCTTTGACTGCCTGCTCAAAGTCGAGGCCGGGGTCCATAGCCACTTTGCGCAGCTTTTCCATTTCCACCCTGGCGGCCTCCGTGCTGCCCATCGTGGCCGAGAGTGCGTTCTCGAGGTTTTCAAAATCCCCTGCGCTTTGAATTGCAGCAGTACCCAAGCCAATAAGTGGAACAGAGACGGCAACGGTCAGGCGGTTTCCGGCATTGTCAAATTTCCGAGCTGCACGGTCAATGCGGCGCTCGGCTTTCTGGAGCCCTTGCTCGAGGCCTTTTGTGATAGCCCCTATCCTGACGTTAAGATCTGCGAGTGTTGCCATTGCCTTTTTTCGATTTCATCTCGGCATCCCACTTCGCCAAAATTCCACTGACATCACCTTTGAAGTGCGCAACTTTCTTGCGTTCTTCTTCTATCTCCCAGGGGAAGCGCAAGGCCCTGCGGAGGCTGGCGAAGGTTGTTCGTTTAACGTGCGGCGATAGCAGGTGCAATATCATCCACCGGGTGCGGGTCCAGTCCTCACGCTGACGGGATTGCTCCCTTTCTTCAAAACCTTTCAATCTGTTGTGGAAACTGCGAAGGGTAGAATTGTAGAATTCCTCCTCACTCATCGAAAGCCATCCGAAGGCCAGCCGTTCCATTTCATCCCAATCTATCCCCTTTTTTTTTCTCCTGATGCCTGGGGATTGGATGAATTGTCAGATTTCGGCATACTCTCGATGAGTAGTGTGATAGCCTCAGTCAACTTGGCAATGAGCTGATCGTTGTCAAGCTCATCGAGGAGGTCGATCACTTCCTGCTCTGTAGGCAGTGGTTGTTTATCTGCTTTTGCACCTCCGTACAGGCCGGCATAAATGACATGGACCATGTCGCTGGTCTTCATGTTCAGGATCATGGCCAGGCCGGCCTCAAATTCATCTTTGAATTCCCCGCTCGGGAAAAGGGAGTGGACAAAATCAAAAAAACCTCGTCCCGTTAAGCGTTCCAGCTCCTTGATTCCAGAGAGGTTGAACTTAAAAGGACGAGGTTTTCCGCTAATTTCTATGTACCTCATATAATTATGCTTGGGTTCCCTTCGTCAATGCTCCTGTGATTTCGAAAGAAATGTTGTAGGCGTGCGCATCTTCCACACCGGCACTCTGGCTGATGGATGTCAGATAAGCAGTGCCCTCGTAGTAGATGTCGCCGGTGACGGCAGTCGTCCAACGTGCAGTGAACGAGGACCTGTTGTTGATCTCGTCGTACCAGTCTTCGAGATTGATCGAGGCGTCCTCGGCAAAATAGAAATCTCCTGAGCCGGTGGCTGAGCGGAGGCCGGGCAGGCTTTCCTTCCATCCCGAACTGTCCTTCGTGGTCACATCAATCAATTCCTGAGTGATGTCCATTGAAGTGTTTGTGCAATGGGTTACCCGGGTACCGTCTTTGTAGAGGACGAGGAGGGTGCCGTTATTTTTTCCAGTTGAGGCCATGTCTTATTGTTTTTCAACGTTTTGTGGATCTGCTTTGACCTTCTTCTCTGTTCCTGTCTTTTCATCCTGGATGACACCCAATGTGGCAAGCTCAGCTGCCTTTTCAGGGGTCACGTCGAGTTCTGTGCCTTTTGGCAAGGTTCTGTTTCCCTTGCCTTCCTTGATCTGGTATTCTTTCTTCAGAATGACTTTCATGCCTGCGGGTTTATGATGATTTGGTAATCCTCAGAAATGCGGTACACATTGTCATCTTCAATGACCTGCATGTTCCAGCTGATGTACCTGGTTCCTTTGACAATCACGCTATTATAGGTTCCTGGTGTCACCCGGTCCAGCGCATCACGCACTTTCGAGGCCAGGTCAGCGCAATCGTTGTAGGTTCTTGCGTAGCTGTCAACCTGAACACGCACCTGGTCAAAGGTGCTTGGGCCGTCTTTGTCGTCGTGCGGTGTGTTCGACACAACTGAGTAAACCACAGCCGGCAAGCTGGTGCGCTGGGGTATTTCAAGAGGGAATACCTTTATCACGCTGCCTTCTGTCAACGTTACCACCAGGGGAACGTCTGAAGAAAGGATGCTATAAAGTGCCTTGCTGACCTTGATCATTTGATTCCTCTTTTCTTGAGAAGTTGATCAACTGCTTTTCGTGCTTCCTGAACGACAGCATCTTTTACTGCTCCTTTTGCTGCTGCCACAGCCGGTCGGACAAAAGGCGTTGCAGGAATCCCCCGTGATGGTACCCCGTACTCCACCCAATGAGCGTAGTACCCATCAGCCCGGCGGCCGGCGAAATTCCCTTGAGGATTCCGCTTTGCCTTTTTCGGACCGACGAAGAGATCTTTAGACCTCTTATAATTCAGCACTTTGATACTCCTTGACAGGTTGCCTGGCTCATAGCTCGCAACACGAACACCCTTTCCCTTCGGGGCCCTGATGTTCTTGACGAGCTTCGGCGTCGAGTACCTGTAATGCACCCGCTCGCTGACAGGTGCTTGCGTCCTTATTTCATCTCTGAGAATCTCTGCGCCTTTGCGCAGGATTTTTTTACGCTCTTTCGTCGTAAATTCTTGACCAAGTTCATTGAATACCTGATGCACTTTGCGAAGTTCAGCTTCAATTTCAGGGCTGATCTTTGCAACATTGACATCAAGAATGCCCGGCTTGAATTTTGATGAATTCCCCGGCATCCTGCCTCTTGAGCCAATGCGCTTGATCACACTCATGCAGGCAGCATTTTGACAGCAGCAACTGTGACGCTTGTCGTTGCTGAATAGCTGACAGCCACCTGGCCTGAGCTGTTATTGTAGAGTGAAGTTTTGAAAGGGCCGATGTAGTACCTGCTGCCGTTCGGCACCGTGATGGTTTTATCGGCCACGTCGATTTGCCCATATTCTGCTGTCGTGACCTGGCTTTTCTGCGCCGTGATGGTGACAGTGATGGAGCTACCAGAGGCGTTGTCAACGATCAAGAAAGTGCGCTCGGTTCCATCGTTCGTGAATACGTCACCGGATCCACCGGCTGCGCCCAGGGCGATACCGGCCCCATCGATGTCGAATGTGTTTACTGTGAGTGTTGCCATTACTGTCGAATTTCTGTGATTAGGTCAATGTATCTGTTCCTCCCTGTTTCCTGGACTGCGAGGATGTCGTAGGTATTTCCTGAATAGGAAATGCGCATCTTCTCGTTTACCGAAGGGGCATCTTTGTAGCGAATTCTGAAAGTCGTTCCAAGTGTTCCCATCTCCTGAGCACCGATGTAGCTTTCCTTTCCCCTCCCGTCCACCTTTTGAGCCCATACTGTCTTGTAAGTTCCCCAGCTCTCATCCAATTCGCCGAGTGCGTTCTGTGTTTCGGTCACCTGCTCGATGGTGATCTTACGATCAAAGCGAATGTTTGTCCTCTCGTTTATGCGAGCCATGCCGGTACAAAGTTTCTGATGATCTGTTGAGCGCTCCTGTTCCAGCCATAGCCGGAGAGGGCAATGTCTTCGGGGTTGTCATACCAGAACTTCACCAGCAGCAGTATTGCCGTGCGGAACGGTTCCGGAACGTCCGTGCTGCTGTTACCATAGCCTGCTGAAACTGTGACCTTTACGGCGTTCGGAATATCTCTGGCAGTTGGCCAGCTGGCACCATAGGCAAGGGTGATCCGGTGCCGGCTGTCGTCCATATTCTCGAGCACGTAATCTGAGGAGCTGACCGTCTGATTGTTTCCATCGCTGTCGGTATAGGTAATGCTGGTCACTGATTGCACTGGAAAGACAGGCAGAAAAAAACCTCCGTCCGGGTTGTAGTGACTGTGGATGCTGGGGAATTCATCGAAGTAGCACTCAACTGTTTGAGTGATCAATGCTATTCCGAAATCCTTTTCAATCATCTGCCTGGCTGTCTTGATCAGATTCCCGAAAAGGGTGTCGTGATCTGATCCGGTGACGTAGCACCAGTCTTTTGCCTCTGATACCGTGACAGGTTCAGAGGCAGGTACGGTAGTGACTTTCTTCCGAATAGGCAGCAGATGAATACTCATGTCTTAATCTTTCCACTTGTAGGCGATGACTTTGCCGGATGAGAGCGTGAAGGCGCTGAACCGGCCGAAGATCATCGTGTTCGTTGCGAAGGTGACACCTGTCCAGGTACCTGAAAGGTTCTCACCTGTGAGGGCAGAAAAAGCACCCCCCTCGACGAAGTGGATGCAGTAGAAATTACCTGACGTGGCAGAGGTGTCAGTCACTATGACTGCCCCATTTTGCCCGATACTCAGGTTGTCAACTTGCCCGGGCTTGAAGAATTCAGTGTCTGTGTCAATCACTGGCATGGCGTTTATTTTTTAGCAGCTTTGCGGCGAGTGGTTGCGTCCTTGTTTGTAGCAGTCCTCTTATCATCGAAGAGGTCAGGGCCTGCTACACGCCCTGCCGGTTTGGCGTGCCCTGCTTTGATCAGGTCCTTTGCAATCTCATCCGGGAGGTCGTAAGTTCCTCCTTTCCCGATTTGGAAATTATCCCCGCAGGCGCTTACCAATGCTTTAATTTTCATCACTATCTTTTTTGATTGCCCCCAGCCACAGAGGGCCGGGGGCGTGTCATCAAAACAAAATGTCAACAGAAACTAAGAAGGAAGTTCTTATGCAGATGCTGTGATCAGGTGCTTGATGGAACCAGAGGCGATCAGGTTGCCATCAAGTCGCAGCAATCCGAAGAAGCCTACCTGGTCACTGTCAGCGTAGCGCTCTTCGAGGCGACGGAACCGGGTCGGACCGGCTACCCGGACGAGGTACTTGCTGAAGTCACCAAAGAGAAGCACTTTCTTGCTGGCAGCCAGGGTGCTGTCCATGTCGTTGTTGATCCAGTAGGGGAAACCCTCGAGGCGATCCGGCTCACCGGCAACAATGCTGGGCTGCCACAATGGGCGGTCGTCTCCGGAGCCAATCGTCAACTTTTTGATGGCAGCCAGGATGCTGTCGTGCATCATGAAGCCCACTTTGTTGCCGACACGGTAAGCACGATCAACGCTGTGGATCAGGTCAATGATCTCAGAGCGAGTGATGGCAGTGGCAGAGGAAGCAGTCTTACCGGCGGAGGTGGCATTCACGACGCCATTTGGCTGAGCTGATCCGGTTCCAGTCGTCAGGTAGGTATTTGTCACCCTACCGAGGCGCTGACCAAGCTGGTCACCAATGACGCCAGTCAAATCAACCTGCTCATCCTGAAGCAGTTCCCATGGCACGAGAATCTGATCAGAGCTGAACTTGTAAGATTTCAACGTCACAACACCGAAGGTCAGGTCGGTGGTGGTCACAGCAGTGTTGATAGCCAGCAGCCTACCAGTGTTGGAAGTGTCATCCAGGGTAGGATAAGGCAGGTCGTTTCCTGAAGCTGTGCGCATGATGGTCACCACGTTTTCATCAAGCATGGGACCATAATACTTGAGCACAGTCTCCACCCGCCCGGCGAAACCTTCCGGAATGGCATAGCCACCACCGGAGGTGGTTACTGTCTGCGCACGAGTTTCCTTGTCGGAATCGTAGTTTTTGCGAAGGAGGTTTTTCTCCTCAGCCGTCAGCTCCTGCAAACCATAGCGAACGTACTTTTCAAATACGCTGCGATAGTCCGGGCCGGTAGGCTCCTGCTGAGTGGTTGTGATGTTCTGCTCGTATTGGGCTTGCATCTGTGTTGCCCGGGCTTCGATTTCCTCGAGCATTCTGATTTGCCCCTCGAGCGCATTGAAGTCCTCTTCTGCCTTCTGGTAGGCGAGTTCTTCATCTGAATTCAGCGCACGCTTTTCTTCAGCTGCCTTCATTGCGATCGCTTTCTGATCCTCGACAACCTTCATGCGCTGCTGCTTCAGCTCGTTCAAGGTTTGAATTACATCTGTCATTTTGATAAATGGTTTTGGTTATTAAAATTCAGCGATGCGCTGATTCAATGTTGCGATTTTGAGATATACCTCAGCGACTTCATCGCC
>RFGN01000729.1 GCA_003696645.1 Gammaproteobacteria bacterium
GCCATGGAAGAAGGGCTGCGTTTTGCTGTACGTGAAGGCGGTCGCACCGTCGGCGCCGGCGTCGTTTCAAAGATTATTGAATAGTAAGAGATATGGCGGCACAGAGTATTCGCATTCGCTTGAAGGGTTATGACTATCGGCTCATTGATGTATCGACCGAGGAGATCGTGACAGCGGCTAAAAAAACGGGAGCACGAGTCAAGGGGCCGATTCCTCTTCCGACTCGCAAGGAGAAGTTTACGGTACTGATTTCCCCGCATGTCAACAAAGATGCACGCGATCAATATGAAATCAGGACTCACAAACGCTTGCTGGATATTCTCGAACCTTCGGATCGCACGGTTGATGCATTGATGAAGCTGGATCTTGCCGCAGGTGTCGACGTTCAAATTGAACTGAATTGATAGGGTTTTTATTATGGCGCTTGGTTTAATTGGAAAGAAATGCGGCATGATGCGCGTTTTTACTGAAGAAGGTGCATCTGTTCCGGTAACGGTAATTGAAATACCTGGACAGAAGGCAGTGCAGATCAAGACGAAAGAGTCGGATCAGTATTCTGCTGTACAAGTAGCTGTTGGCACGAAGAAGCAGTCACACGTTAACAAGGCCATCGCCGGACATTATGCGAAACATAAGGTCGAGCCTGGTTACCGTTTGTGTGAATTCAGGGTTGATGAGGATGAACTGCCGGAAACTGGCAGTGAGTTGGATATCAATTTGTTCACTGCAGGTGACAAGGTGGACGTAACCGGAACAAGTATTGGTAAAGGTTATGCTGGTGTAATCAAGCGACATAATTTCTCCATGCAAGATGCGACACATGGTAATTCAAAGGCGCACAGAGCTTTTGGGTCCATCGGCCAGTGTCAGACACCGGGGCGTGTATTCAAGGGCAAGAAGATGTCCGGACACATGGGGAATGTCAAGCGTACGACACAGAATCTTGAAGTCATCAGAGTAGACAGTGAAAGAAAAGTGATTTTGGTGAAAGGGTCTGTTCCTGGTTCCAAGGGATCAGATGTCATTATCAAGAAGTCAATAAAATCTCGCTAGGAATAGAGGTTTAATATGGAAGTAACAATGACAACAACCTCTGGCAGTAGCCAAAATATCACATTGTCTGATGCTGTATTTGCAGCAGATTACAACGAGGCTGTCATTCATCAGGTTGTGGTGGCATACATGGCCAAGGCAAGAAGTGGAACCAAGGCACAAAAAAGCCGCTCTGAAGTCAGTGGTGGTGGAGCCAAACCATGGCGACAAAAAGGCACTGGTCGGGCACGTGCTGGTACCAGCAGGAGCCCGATCTGGAGAACGGGTGGCGTGACCTTCGCGGCGAAACCTCGTGATTACTCTCAGAAGGTCAACAGAAAGATGTATCGTGCTGCCATGCGTTCAATACTTTCTGAACTGGTTCGGCAGCAAAGACTGGTTATCGCTGATAATTTGAATATCGAATCAGCAAAGACACGTCTTCTTCTGAATGCACTAGGAGATCACGCGAAAGCGAGTACGCTGATCGTTACAGCTGAAGATGATGAAACTTTATATCTTTCGTCACGTAACCTGCATGATGCACTTTGGTTGGCGGCCAGTGAAGTTGAGCCGATCCATCTTGTTGGTTATGAAAAGATTGTAATGACTGAAGATGCACTGAAAAAAATAGAGGAAAGACTGGCATGAACCAGGAGAGAATTTTGCAGATTATTCAGAGCCCTCATCTGACAGAGAAGGCCAGTCAACAGATGGGGCAGAAACGCCAATATGTTTTCAAGGTTTCTTCTGATGCAAGCAAGCCTGAAATCAAGAAAGCAGTTGAATCTCTTTTCAAGGTTGAGGCCGAGCAGGTCAATATTGTCAATAGCAAAACAAAACCAAAGCGGTTTGGACGCTTTGCAGGAACACGATCCGGTTACAAGAAGGCCTATGTGCGACTTAAACCGGGTTTCGATATTGATCTCACAGTTTGATTGAAAGCGAGTTAGAGTCATGGCATTAGTCAAAGCGAAACCAACATCTGCAGGACGACGTTTTCAGGTCAAGGCATCGACCGACAATCTGCACAAGGGTAAACCATTTTCTGGCCTGCTTGAAAAAAACAGAAAAACAGGCGGTCGCAATAACAACGGAAGAATCACGGTTCGTCATCGTGGTGGTGGTCACAAGCATCACTACCGCGTTGTGGACTTTCGTCGTGACAAGGAAGGTGTTCCTGCCAAGGTTGAAACAATTGAGTATGACCCTAACCGGTCCGCACATATTGCCAGACTGGTTTATGCCGATGGGGAGCGAAGGTATATCATTGCGCCTCGTAATGTTGAAGTCGGTACCGAATTGATGTCAGGACCGCACGCACCGATCAAGCCTGGCAATGCACTTCGACTGGCGGATATGCCTGTCGGTACGGTAGTTCACTGCGTTGAGCTTCGTGCAAAAAAAGGTGCCCAGATTGCCAGGAGTGCAGGATCAAGTGTTCAATATGTAGCTCGTGAAGGGAAGCACGCCATCTTGCGTCTGCGTTCTGGAGAAATGAGAAAAGTTCCTGTCGATTGCAAGGCAACCGTAGGACAGGTGGGGTTTGCCGAGCACTTCCTTCGCTCGCTGGGCAAGGCTGGTGCCAAGCGTTGGCGTGGAGTACGCCCGACAGTCCGTGGAGTAGTCATGAATCCAGTAGATCATCCTCATGGTGGAGGTGAAGGTCGAACTTCTGGTGGTCGCCATCCTGTTACGCCCTGGGGAGTTCCTACAAAGGGATTCAAGACACGAAAGAACAAGCGTACGGATCATTTGATTATCCGTCGCCGTAAGAGCAAATAGGTGAGAAAGCATTATGCCACGTTCAATTAAAAAAGGCCCTTTTATTGATGAGCACTTGCTGCAAAAGGTGTTGAAGGCCAAGCAGGAAAAAAACCGCAAACCTATCAAGACATGGTCAAGACGTTCAATGATCATTCCTGATATGGTCGGTTTGACTATTGCAGTACATAATGGCCGACAACATATGCCGATATTGATCAATGAAAATATGGTCGGGCATAAACTGGGTGAATTCGCACTGACGCGAACCTTCAAAGGTCACGCGGGTGACAAGAAAACAAAATAGGGATTGAAAGATGCAGGTCTCAGCAAAATTATCCAATGCTCATATTTCTGCGCAGAAGTGCCGGCTTGTTATTGATCAGATTCGCGGGCTTTCAGTCAGTCAGGCGTCGGATCAGTTGTCCTTCAGCAATAAAAAAGGTGCAGCATTGGTTAAAAAGGTACTTGATTCTGCCATTGCCAACGCAGAGCATAATGAAGGTGCAGATATTGACGAACTGACTGTGTATCGTGCTTTCGTGGATGAAGGACCAGTATTGAAGCGGTTTCGTGCCAGAGCTCGTGGGCGCGGTGCGAGAATATTGAAAAGAATGTGTCATATTACGATTATAGTTTCTGACGAATAAAGGTTAAGTTCAATGGGTCAAAAAGTACATCCAATAGGTATGCGTCTTGGGATCACAAAAAAATGGTCCTCAATGTGGTATGCAGATCCCAAGGAATTCGCAGGGCAATTGTATGTAGATATTAAAACACGCGAATTTCTCAAGAAAAAATTGGCACATGCATCAGTTAGCAAGATTGATATTGCACGTCCAGCAAAGAATGCGAAGATCACTATTCATACGGCAAGACCAGGGATCATCATAGGAAAAAAAGGTGCGGATATCGAAGCGCTTCGCGCAGAAGTGACTTCCTTAATGGGTGTTCCAGCGCATATTGAGATCAACGAGGTACGCAAGCCAGAGCATGACGCACAATTGATTGCCGAAAGTATTGCGCAACAGATCGAACGCCGCATCATGTATCGTAGAGCGATGAAGCGAGCTGTTACCAATGCAATGAGATTTGGTGCAGAAGGCATAAAAATATTTATTTCAGGACGTCTCAATGGTGCTGAAATTGCTCGCAGCGAGTGGTATCGAGAAGGGAGGGTTCCTCTGCATACTCTCCGTGCTGATATCGATTATGGTGAATTTGAGGCACATACCCCGGCTGGTATCATCGGAATAAAAGTCTGGGTCTACAAGGGTGAAGC
>RFGN01000112.1 GCA_003696645.1 Gammaproteobacteria bacterium
ATATCCCTTTAGCGGCTGAAGTCATCGAACTGGGTGGGCACGCATTGAGTCCACGCGGGGAACTGCACACAAAAAACAATATCCGGGCACGCCTGAGTATGCGCGATTTCATGGAATCATTACGCTCGAGCGGGGTGGATACCGGTGGGCCTGCCAAATTGAGTCAGGCCAATCGGCAGGCCTTTGCCAATCATCTCGACAAACTGATCTTGCGTCATCGGAACAGATTAAAAAATAGATGATCGCCGTTCACTCTTGGCAAGATGCTGCTGTCAATCCAATAATATGCAAAGCGTGACCATGAGTGCCATCTCGACCGATAGCCTGCCTGTCACAATGACGATTGTACTCCTCGCAGGACGCAATCTCATCACGGAGTAGCTTGTCGATCATGCCAATCATTCATAGCCCATTTCAGCCCCACCCCTTGTTGCGAAACAGGCACCTGCAGACCCTTTACCCATGGTTTTTTCGTCGGCCCTTGTCGTTACCCATGACATGCAAACGCCTGGAATTACCGGACGGAGATTTTCTGGACTTGGCACGGCTACCCAAACCCCATGCCCCACGGGTCTTGATCCTGCACGGTCTTGAAGGCAATCTCAACTCCCATTATGCCAGTCCGCTGATGCAGGCTCTGCATCACAACGGATATGACGTGACGTTCATGCATTTTCGCGGCTGCTCGGGGGAACATAATCGTCTGCCACGGCGTTACCATTCCGGCGATACGGGAGATCTTGCGGAGGTCATCCGTTTTCTGAAACAGGCCGATCCAGAATCACCCATTACCGCGATCGGCTTTTCGTTGGGAGGCAATGTGCTGCTGAAATATCTGGGCGAACAACCACGAAATAATGGATTGAAGGCGGCCATCGCCGTCTCCGTACCCTTCGATCTGGCCGATGCATCCGCAACCCTGCAAACAGGTTTCGCTAAGGTCTATCAGTGCCATCTGTTAAAGCAACTGGTATCAGCCGCAAGGGAGAAATTCCAGGGGCGCACCGCGCCGATCGACCTCACCGTTCTGGACCGCATCAACACGATCCATGCCTTCGATGATCGTGTTACCGCACCGTTACACGGTTTCAAGGATGCCGAAGAATACTACCGCCTCAGCAGTTGTCGCCAATACCTGAAAGACATACGTCTGCCGACGCATATCATTCATTCCCGCGATGACCCCTTCATGACCGAGGCGGCAATACCGCAGACCCGTGAACTTTCGGGCAGTGTCACCCTGGAAT
>RFGN01000730.1 GCA_003696645.1 Gammaproteobacteria bacterium
ACAGGTTCTGGAATCTTTCTGACATAACCGGTCGCATTGATCTCATGCTGGTATAACCAGCCTTCATAATCAAATCCGCCAGGATTGCGCCAACCGTGGGGACGTTTCATTCTGACACCAAAGCGCCAGACCTCTCCGGAATGAAGACTTGCTTGAGGGTGATACCAGCTCAACCTGACCTTTTCTGGCAAGTCATCTCGCATGAGCCGAACTCCATCCTTCCAGAACTGTTGAAGCTTGACATCAAAGCGATATCGACGACCATCCCATTCCGGAATACCCGTAACCCTGCCCTCAATCACAACGTCCTTTCCTTCCAGATTTTTCGGCAGGGTGTGAGAGATAATCGAATCAGCCTGCCACCAGCTCAGCAGAAAACCTGCCACAATACAGATCCCGACACGGAGTCTTCTGATCGTGACCAGTATCAAGCCGACCATCAGAACGACAGCCAACCAGACTGGAGAAGGTATCGTCGGCAATACCTGAAACAGCAGATTACCAACCAGGAACAGAGGGGCTATCTTACACATGGATAAACCGGTCGAAACAGGGAATGCAATTACCGTATAATAGTTAATTTTGATCACCCATGCAGGACATCAGATGAGCAGACACGCCCTTGCCGTCAAGGTTGGCCCTATCACTATAGGAGGAGGTGCCCCGGTCGTGGTCCAGTCGATGACCAACACCGATACGGCCGATATCGAGGCAACCATTGCCCAGATCAAGGCCCTTGCCGATGCAGGGTCGGAGCTGGTACGTATCACCGTCAATACCGAAGAAGCCGCCAAGGCTGTTGCAGAGATCCGCAGCAGATTGACTGATGCAGGATACGATACCCCCCTGATTGGTGATTTTCATTTCAATGGTCACAAGTTGCTGACGTTGTATCCGGACTGCGCCAGGGCCTTGGATAAATTGCGCATCAATCCAGGAAATGTAGGCAAGGGCAGCAAACGGGACATCCAATTTGCAAAAATGATCGAAATCGCCTGTGAACATGAAAAGGTGATACGCATCGGCGTGAATGGTGGAAGTCTCGACCAGGCGCTGTTGGCTGGCATGATGGATGAAAATTCCAGAGCGGAACAACCGGCGCCAGCCCGCACGATTTTCAATCGTGCCATGGTCCGCTCTGCGCTGGAAAGTGCAGAACAGGCCAGATGCCTGGGTCTTCCCGAAGACCGTATCATCCTTTCCTGCAAGATGAGCAATGTACCGGATCTCATCGAGGTCCATGAAGACCTGGCCAGTCGTTGCCGATACCCGATTCACCTGGGACTCACTGAGGCGGGAATGGGGAGCAAGGGAATCATTGCCTCCACTGCCGGACTGTCCATTCTCCTCAATCAGGGTATTGGTGATACCATTCGGATCTCTCTGACACCAGAACCCGGTGAAAGCAGAACACAGGAGGTCAAGGTAGCTCAGAATATCCTGCAATCTCTGGGACTACGTTCCTTTACTCCTGCCGTCATCGCATGCCCAGGATGTGGGAGGACCAGTAGTGACTATTTTCAGCATCTGGCAAAAAAGATTGAAGGATTTCTGGAGAACAGGATGCCCGAATGGCGCAGATCCCGCCCAGGAGTTGAAAATATGACCGTAGCAGTCATGGGGTGTGTGGTCAATGGACCGGGAGAAAGTCGTCAGGCCAACATAGGCATCAGTCTTCCAGGAAATGGGGAAAGACCGGTCGCTCCGGTGTATATCAATGGAAAGAATGCCACCACTTTGAAAGGCGAGAACATCGCGGCAGAATTCCAGGACATGGTTGAAGATTATGTCCGACAGCATTATCCCATGCCTGTCCGGGAAAATGATCCCAGACCCTGAAGAGACCAGCCTGTTTCAGGATTTGGGGGACTTGGGTAGCTCTTCGCTGTCGAACAGCCAATCTAGTCCCTGATCCATTTCATCTTCCGGTTCTGATTGTGTAATCTTTTGCTCTTCGGGAATCGGTTTTTCTCCGCGAGCATCAATACCTGTCCGCCGCTCAGGTCCCAGATATTCAGGATCCTGTTCATGACGTCTGTCCCCGGAAGACCTTCTATCCTGTTCTTTCTCCATCATGATACTCCATGCGAATCCGACTCACATGAAGGAGTCGGATTATCGACGAATATTGTCCTGATCCGGATGAAGCTTTGGTGTTGTATTTGTTCTGATCATAAAAAAATCTTCATCTGTATCGGAAACATTATAACGATTCATATACTGGATATCCAGAT
>RFGN01000113.1 GCA_003696645.1 Gammaproteobacteria bacterium
ATTTAAGATCTCCCGATTTGTCTAGCAAAGCGAAACCCGAGATCTTGATCTTGTTGTCATCAAGCATCTCGATGTTTAGTTGCTTGTCGCTGATTGGCAGCGGGACATTCTTCCGAGTTCCTACCTGAACGACGCTTGGCGACTTGAGAGCCGCTGACAGGATATTCGTAACCAAAGACAGTTTATTTTTCGGAGTGAGTTTCATACGGGTATTTAGGGTGTTTATCCTCTAACCGCGAATGATCGGGGGGATCATCTCGGGAGAGTCAGAGTAGTCATACAAGTCGTTCATCAGCTTTTCGATTTCAGCAGCCGATGCTTCTTTCAAGGCATTGCCCTTCGTGGTAACCCCGCCAGCAGGCCCCGGGAGAATTTCGAAGATTGACAGCTTCTCACCGAGGATACCCTTGGCAGATGCCAACGTGTAATCCCGTAGCCACGTGTATGCGAAGTGGTCGTTCAGGAGCTCCTTGATGGATTTCAGCATTGACAGTTCAACGAGCATTTTTTCCCCATCAGCAACAGCGGTATAGAGGTGTAATTGCCTGTTGGATTCGTCGTAATACCAGTTGGTATCAGCGGCAAACATCTTTTGCAGAGTCTCGATCTGGGACATATACATGTTATAGTCGATGAGCCCACCCAATGAGCTTCCACCACCCACGGATTGTTGCATGATGGAGTTGAAAGCAGCAGTTGCCAAGGATGGTCCGATATTGCCAGCACCGAATCCCACAGATGTTGCCCTCTGGACCCGTCGAATGGCATCAACATTCTTGGGCATCTGATAGACTTGACGATTGGCCTCCCCGACTAGAATGCCGATCATGAACTTGACTGCCCGAGAACTGGTATCACGATAGCGACCGACCGCTTCGGCGAAGGCAGTTTCGAAGTCTTCTCTCTCAAGATATGTGTCAACAGATGTTCCGCCCAACTTTGTGTTGGCATACCTGAATACCCCCTCAACCGCCTTGCGGGTTTCATCGTCCATATCTTGAAAATCTTGTTCTGTGATGACATATGTGCCCAATGGTTTCTGCTCCTGAATTTCTAACCATCCA
>RFGN01000114.1 GCA_003696645.1 Gammaproteobacteria bacterium
ACCCAGCGAACCAGGTCAGGATAGTCATGAATCAACGCTCTCTGGGCTTTCAGGCTCTCGCGTACCAGATGCATGTTCAGTGTTTCCAGATAGCGAAGACCTCCGTGAATGAGCTTGCTGGAACGACTGGATGTTCCCGATGCCAATTCTTGTCCCTGTTCAATCAGGATACATGAAGGCCTTGTCGGGTTCAGGGCGAGTTCTCGAGCACAGGCGACACCATTGATCCCTCCTCCAACGATCAGAACATCACAATCCATTCATTTCTCCCAAGGGGAATGATTGTCTGAAAACACCTTGTCAGCATTGATCCGGGCAGGGTCGCCGGTCTCGATGGCATCAATGCCACGCAAGTATAGCCTTCTGGCCAGCGCAATCTCGTTTACCTCGTAACACATCCAGCGATATGGTCGAAGTAGTGCAAACTGGTCCGGCAACCTTAGGTGGTTGATGATGACCCAATCAGGCATCAACCTAATCATGGCATCGACTGTAGGATGGTGAAGATCACGAATCACCCAACCGATCGGGATGGTGTGACGCTTGAAGGCCTGCAGGGCCGAGCGATTATCACTGATCATGACACAGGGGGTGGTTCCGGCCAGTTCGAGTAACGGCAGGATCTTGTCGACGATTGTTTTTACACCGAAATGGGCAATCGATTCCTGCTTGATTTCAATGAAAAGACTGATTTGTGGCATGCCCTGAAAGGCCAGCAGAACCTCTTTCAGGGAAGATATCCTGATATCCTGAAAACGTTCTCCAAATCGTAGCGGTTCTCCCACAGACTGTTTTATGGCCTCGACAAGTGGTAGATCAAGGATGCATGCATCGATATTTCCGGTACGGGAAAGGGTTGCATCATGCAGCATGACAGGCACCGCATCGCGGGTGAGCTGGATATCGAATTCGACAAAGGACGCGCCGGCCTCGACGGCCTTCTTCAATGCCAACAGCGTATTTTCGGGATAATGTACCCGGTCTCCACGATGGGCACCGATCAGCATGTTCTTCAATCTTAGCCCCCTTCAAGATAACGGTTGAGGCTATGCAGATAATGCTGGCAGGCATCCATAATGGACTGATGTTGCCTGATATCGGGTGCATGAACACTGGAGCGGCTGTGTCGCCATTTTTTCGGTGCAGGGGTCATCAGGAAGGCTGCTCCACGGGCGGTCTGCTCGGGTTCTTCTTCCTGCATGACCGTCACTTGGGAAAGATTCGCAAGGGCCTGACAAAAGCCGGGAAGTCGAGACAGCCCGCCACAGGCATGGATGCGTTGCACCTTGCCGAGGTGTATGGTTTTTTGCATGATCAACTGGATATTGTGATAGAGCATGAACAGGATACTGGCAACCACTGCATTATAACGGGCTTCGGGGGTCCTGCATCCTTCAACAAATCGGGGAGGACCACCCCTTCTCCACCAGGGAGAGCCCAGCCCGCCGATGGTATTGATAAATAGGCCATGATCATTGGCAGGATCCACAGGTTTTGCCTGCATTTCACGAAAGGCCTGCATCGAGATCCCTTCGGTTTGTCGAAACCATTGCAGCGCACTACCGGCCCCGTTGACACTGCCCTCAAGCATATACTTTGTCGGCGGCAACCGGGCATCAGGCAAGGGCGAGATCATCAGTGGCATGGCCTGATCCAGGTCAAACCGTGAGTCAACCAGACGCCCTGCAAAGGCGCCAGTCCCCAGGTTGACATACAGGGCGTCTGCTTCCGGCATCCCGTTTGCAAATGGCATTGCCGACTGATCGCCACATGCTACCTTCAATGGCCATGAGTGATGAAGAATGGGACCAAATTCATGCCGGGATGGCACCAGGTCAGGTCGTCTGAGGTCTCCAAGACCGAACCTCTGTATCAGCTCGTTGCTCCATTGTGCTTTGGCAATCGCATACAGCTGGGTCCGTGAGGCCACGCTCGGATCAATCAAAAATGGCCTGTCTGGCAAAAGATGATAGAGAAGATAGCTCAATAGGGGACCATATAACAATGGCCGTTGCGAGGGTTTGGTGTGCAGGGATTTGTATGCACAGGCCATCTTGGCTGCCAGATAATGTGCAGACAGTGGCAGGCCGGTCTGCGCATGGATATCACGGGAGTATCCGCGTAGCGCTGCCAGTTGTGCCGTTGCCCGGGTATCCATCCAGCTGATGGCTGGCTGAACCGCTTTGCCAGTGTCGCGATCCCAGACTACCAACGTGGCACGCTGACAAGTCAATGCCAGCCATTTTACTCCTGGAAAGGCCCTGTCGGCCTGACAAAGTACATCAGAAACACTCGTCAGTATCTCGTCGGCATCCTGTTCATACCGACCGTGGCCCCGATCATGCAATTTGATCGCGGATTCGAAATAAGCAAGGGTTTGCCCTTCCGGTGAAAACAGGATGGCCCGGCTGGCATGGGTACCCTGATCGATGACAAGGAGGGTTGCGGGAGAGGCGGCAGAACTCATTCTGTTACCCGGAATGAATGAGAGGAGACAAGACAGCCAGATGCTGCGGAAAATTGTCCTGGATGTACTGATGGGTGGCAAGGGTCATGTCCTCATACACAAACCCCGGACAAACGGCCTCTGCGATCAATCCGTATTCTCCAGCGACAAGCTGGCTGGCCTTCCATACCCCACCCGGAACAAGAAGGGATTGTTGTTCCCCCTGGTCAATACGATGACCCAGGATGATGTGTTGCAGTCGTCCATCCGGCCACAGAAGTGTGTAGTGCAATGGAGCCCCCTGCAGAAAAAAATGAAGTATGTCCGAGCGGTTACGGTGCAGATGCCCAATGGGCCGATCGCGGCCGAGAAGATAATAGATTGAAGACATCAGGGGCCTTTGGGAAGATCGGCAGGGTTGCTCCTGACTGCTGGCAGAACCTTTGGTATCTGTTCCTGCAACAGAACACGGATGTGTGTATATCCTGCGGTAATAACCCCCTTCTACATGGGGAGAAAGCTGCAAGGCAGTGATCAGTTCGGTTGAATTCATGTTTCCTGAAGACCGTATCCGGGTTGCATCGATTCTCCACTATAATAATGCGTTTTCGATTTCTTTTGACGATGCTGGGAAAACTACCCGACTTTCCAACCCGACCGGGCTGGCAACACACCCTTGGCCAGGTCATTTCCGAGGCCAGAGGATTATGCGTCAGCAAGTTGCTGACCAA
>RFGN01000731.1 GCA_003696645.1 Gammaproteobacteria bacterium
CCATACCATTGTATGGGTTGTCATGTCGCGGCTGTATGGTATCCTTTCCGCATGACTGACAATCAGAAACACCACATCGCTGCCCTCAATGAAGCCATCGCCTTCTATGGCTCTGATGCGTCGCGAAGAGCCATCGACATTAACAGCGGCACCTACTATTACGACCCGGCAACAGGCAACCGTTGTTCAATCGGCCGGCTTTTGG
Organism: Gammaproteobacteria bacterium; assembly: GCA_003696645.1. Taxonomy (GTDB): domain Bacteria; phylum Pseudomonadota; class Gammaproteobacteria; order J025; family J025; genus J025. The sequence continues at coordinate 206 of RFGN01000731.1, forward strand.
ACGAATCGGTTGCTAAGTCTTTGGCCAACGAAACCAGATACGTTGAAGAGCTAATCGCGGACGGGGTTATTTCGTTGGACTACGACCTTGACTTTCTTGCAATGCTGCAAAGGCTGCATGACGATGACCGTTATTGGGATGAACCTTGCGGCCTGACCCGCAAGGGTTTCGAGGCAGTCAAGCACATGGAGAACTACATACTAAAGTATGTAAGTTAATCCTTGACTTTTCAAGCTCCTAGGCTCCCCCTAGGGGCTTGCCTCCCCTTAGGGGCGCGGCAGCCGCCCTTGCGTAAGTCCTTGACTTTCAACGACTTACAGAAGCGGGGCCAGCTTTAACGTTAACGCTCCGGCGCTCGGCACGGCATTTGCTGTGTAGCAGGTTGCGTGCCAGCTAGGTTTCAAGCTTACCATACCATTGTATGGGTTGCCATATGCCGGCCGCGTGGTAAGCTGTGGGCATGAAAATTGTCAATCTGACGCCTCACGATATCAACATTGTCACCTCTGCCGGCGAAGTTATCGCCACCTTCCCTCGCTCTGGCCATATTGTCAGAGTCGACACGCTGGCCAAGCCTACTGGCCAGAAAGTTCAAGGCGTTCCTGTTTTCAAGGTCAGCTTTGGCGACATTGTCGGCGTTCCGTCTGACATAGACGCCGATATTTGCATCGTTTCTGCCATCGTCAAGTCTGCCCTGCAAGACATGCAGAAGACTGACACTCCCAAGCTTGGCAAGATGAAGGTCTTTTCTCCTTACGGCCTTGTTCGCAACGACAAAGGCCAAGTCATAGGAGCCGAAGGCCTTTGCTAGGCCATTGGGTTTGTCTAGGGCGAGCGCCACTTTTTGCTTGACAAGCGAAATAACAAAGGGCGGGACATACGCACCCTGCCGGGAATCACTTCCTGTCCCTAGGGGCGCGGCAGCCGCCCTTGCGTAAGTCCTTGACTTTCAACGACTTACAGAAGCGGGGTAAACTTTAACGTTAAATGGACTTGACAAGCTCTCCGGGCATGGTATTGTCTCCACGCTATGTTTGAAGATAGTTACATTGATTCCTATTACGAAGACAGGACTGACCTGTCCTGCGTGGAGTATCAGCCCCTCCCGTTGCCGGGAGAGGAGTCCGGCGAAGACGGCCAGCAGGACTGCGAGGAACCGGACTGGGATGAGCACTACCCTTGGGAAGCTCACTACCCCGACAGGGTTTTCCCAGAGGATTTGGAGGACTGATACGCAAGCCCCTAGGGAAACCTAGGGGTCTTTTCCCCTAGGGGTGCGGCAGCCGCTTTTACGTAAGTCCTTGACTTTCAACGACTTACAGAAGCGGGGCCAGCTTTAACGTTAACGCTCCGGCGCTTGGCATGACACTTGCTGTGTAGCAGGTTGCGTGCCAGCTAGGATTCAGGCTTACCATACCATTGTATGGGTTGTCATGTCGCGGCTGTATGGTATCCTTTCCGCATGACTGACAATCAGAAACACCACATCGCTGCCCTCAATGAAGCCATC
>RFGN01000115.1 GCA_003696645.1 Gammaproteobacteria bacterium
AGGCCGCGCTGCAGGCCGACCCGGATTACACCACCGCGGTCGAACGCCTTGCCGACGCCGAGTCGGCCTGGTCCGAACACCGCGCCGCTTTCGAAGCCAGACGAAACGCCGACCCCGAGTATCAGAGCCTGCTGTCACGGATCGAAAAACTCCGGCAGGACAACGACGCCAAACAGCAGGCCGCCATCCAGGCCCGCCTCGACCACCAGTCAGCCGAACGCGAATACCGCAAGGTTATCGACACCATCAATAAGGTTCAGGAATCCATGAACGAACACAAGGAGGAAATCGAGCGCACTTTGAAGCAGAAAGAAGTCATAGCCAAAGAAGCCGGGGCACGCCATGGCGGCGGTGTGGGTATCGGCATGGATTACCGGAGTATGTCTGATATAAACAAAGAATTCAATCGCATCTTGCAGCAACAGCGATCCGTTCGACTGGGGAACAACAAACTTTCACTCGCCGAAGCCGAGAAACAACGACGCCGGGCCGAAGCCGAAGCCAAAGCCGCCCAGCAGGCTCTCATCAACGCTAACCAAAAACTGCAAACCGTCGAAGCCCGCTGGGAATCGCTGTTCGAGTCCGACCCGCGGACCATGAGGTTAAAGATGGCCTTGGAACAAGCTCAACAACAGGCCGACACCGCGAAAGAAAAAGTCCTGTCATCCATCCACGACCCCGCCTACCGCAACCTCCTGACCCGACGCGAGGAACTCAAACAGGAACTCGGGCCTTCGTGATCGGTACCCCGAATCACCGACAAAGATTCATTATCTTAATTGGTTCAACTTTACCCATTCGCCCTTATCGTTTCGGTATTTCCAGAAATTCCAGCCATTGATGTTTCGTTTTACGATAGCTTTGGCAGCCATTGAGGGTGAACGATAAAGATAATCGCCATAACGCACCCAACCATCCTTCCTAGCAGTGGCTTTATACTTACATCCTTTGTAAGTAGCACTAATCTGCATCCTGCGAACAAGATATGGTGCCAGTACACCCTTGCCGTCTTCAGCCAGTGCTTTTCTGCTTTTGGGTTTTCGAGCTTTTTTATAGGGTCGTTTTTTCCCCATCATTTCTGAAATTTCTCTCTTAAGTCGCTGCTTCAGTTCTCGCTCAAGCTCTCTTTTTAGATCTTTGGAATTTTTCAGCTTTCCTATTTGGCGATTAGCTTTCGGCTGGACAATGCGAAGAACTAGTGATTCCAGTTCACGGATGTGGTGGCCTTCCACAACAAGATAGATACTGAAACGATCCCACTTACCCGTATGCCGATCATTTAGGTGCTTCTTCAGTCTGTTCCGCATGTTACTGGCAAGGCCAACGTAATAAAGACTGTCGCGCTTGTAGAGGGCATAGATACCATGCCGCCCTTTCAGTTTTTCGCGTATTAGATCTTGGTATTTATCCAGCAATGTCGCGGAAACCTTCTCAAGATGTTCACATACGAGATGTTTAGAAGTGTGTCGAGCCATACATGAAGATCCTTAAAGTAGAAATATGATTATGGCAATGTATCAATATATTCATTTATAGTCTATAGATAGAAGGGTTATTCCATATTGGCTCACAGGGGAACACGGGGGAATTTAGTATTTGACGGCGCGCACAGAAACACTCATCTCCCAGCCCAAAATCCGCGCCCTGATTAAAAATCGTTACTCCTTACACCGTCAATACCTCGCGCCATGCGCAGCATTGAAACGGACGCTTTCGTGCGCGCAAACGCGGCTTTTCATCCATTAGTGGAGGCACGACGAAAAGACGAAGCGATGAAGCGTCGTTCGTGTTCGTGTCTGCCGACAAGTTCACGCCGGCGTGGCCGGCTGTCGCTGAGTATCCGTTGGGTTGCAGGACCGGAACCCGCGGGCTGCCC
>RFGN01000732.1 GCA_003696645.1 Gammaproteobacteria bacterium
CAAGGAAAATAAAATATACCCCCTAACTTCAAATAACCACCACCTTCAATCCCCCCAAATTACAATAAAATTCCGATAAACCCCCTAACTTCAAATAAGAATCACTTTCAATCCTCCCACACAAAACTATATATTCAACAAAAATACATTTCACCAATGAGAAGATCAAGGATGAAAAAATCAAGGAAAAAGGATCATCTCTCGAAATTCCACCCGGAAGACCTTGACCGCCTGAAAAGATGCCTCAAGGCAAACGGGCTCGATCCGGATAAATTGACCCCACGCAACGGTTCCACCCATCTTGACCTGAGAGTCGGCAACAGGATTCTGCACTTCGTGGACAGAAGAGGCGGAAGTATTGCGAGAGTGGTATTGAATTCTGAGGGAAGGATAACTACCCTGGATTCTTCGCATATCAGGCTTTCGGAGGAGCTGTTCCAGTTCCCCCACCTGAAGGAAATCGATGTCAAGCACAGGGGACCCTTCACCATTCCCGACGACATGGCCTGTACCGGTCTTGAACGCTTCATAGTAAAAGACCTGGGCAATGCTCGACTGGAGAACCTCGAGGTCCTGAAACGGCTGGAGAACCTGAGAGAATTGTCTGTGGATTTTCCCATCGGCACCTTCCGCCTGAGCGACTTCAAGAGACTGGAAAGTCTGGTCCTTAAACATTCCGAAGTGCATATTGACACTGTGGGGGTCCTTACCGGGTTCCGTTTTGAGGACTGCACGGTGTACATCGATCCGGATCTGGTCTTCCACAAAGTGGATGATCTGGACTTCATCCGGTGCGACATCAGGTCCATCGGCAAGACCATGTCCTCGCAGTTCCCCAACCTTGAAATGCTGGTCTTGGAAGAGCTGACGCTTCCTGAAGGCTGGTGCGATCTGGACAGGATGACCAAGATCTACATGCTTTATCTGAAAAAGGTGAACCTCCCCGAGTTCGAGAGCCTCGAAAACCTTCCCCTTGGCAATTCCAATTATGTGACCTTTTCCTATCTTCCGTGGAAACGTTTTCCGAGGATCAGGCCCTCCGCCCGAAATGTCGATGTGTTTGGCATGGACGACGTGGAGCTTCCCGAGGGACTCTTCCGGTGTTCTGCCTGTCCCCAAGTGCATACGGAGCTGGATCGGGAAAAGGTAAGGGACAAGGA
>RFGN01000733.1 GCA_003696645.1 Gammaproteobacteria bacterium
GGCCGACGAGGTGCATGCGCTCATCACTGATCTGGAGCGCGAACTGCGCGACATGCTCTCGGATCTGGAGCACGGGCGCTTCTATGTGTGAGAAGGGAACCTGGGTCAGCGACATCAAGCCCGATCTTGGCTTTTCCGGCTTCTTCCTGACCCGACGCAAGGCGGGAGCCAAAGCCATACTCCTCGACAGCACCGGTGCCATCGAACTGCCGCTGAGGGAGGGCACACGCCTTGATTCCGCAAGGCTGGTCTGGATCAGTTCCCACCCGGCGCAGGATGGCGATCGCCCTCCCATCATCTCGGCGCTGCCCGTTCAGAAATGGAGCGGCAATCCGTTTGCCTTCATCGAGCCGAACCTTCCCGGATATCCGTCAGCCAAAAGCCTTCACGATCATCTCGAGCGTATCGCCGATCCCGAAATCGGGCAGTTGCTTTACGCATTCTTTGGTGACCGCCAGTTGCTCCACGCCTTCATGAAAGCGCCGGCGAGCATCCGCCATCACCACGCCTGGCCCGGAGGCCTGGCCACCCACACGCTCGAAACCCTCGACATGGCTTCTCGTATCACAGCGGATTTGCGGCAGGGTGAGCGCGACCTCGTAACCGCCGCCTGCCTGCTGCATGACGCCGGCAAGGCCTACGAATACACCGCCGGAGGCACTCGCCTCTCAAGGCGAGGGGACCTGCTTGGCCATGAAGTCACGCTTCTCGAATTGCTCTCCCCTGCCCTTGACTCGATCTGGGAACGCGGCCACCCCAAGCGGCTTTTGCTCCTGCATCTTTTGACCGCCAAGCCCGCCCCTCGCTGGACCGGAATCCGGCATCCGCGAAGCAGGCTCGTATCCATCGTGCGCTTTGCGGATCAATGGAGTTCCTCAGGGATAGAATTCCAAAGCAATGGAGGGCACCCAATGGACACCCTCCAGTCTCATTAATAGGACAGACGCCTTCTTCGCATCAGCCCAACCAACCCGATCATCAACAGCAGCGGAATGACAATTGCTGCTCTGAAATTGGTTCCAAGGAGGCAGCCTCCCCCACCTCCGCCGCCATTAGAAGAACTAGAGGTAGGAGTAGCTGCCACAGTCGTAGAGGAAGTTGCCTGAATCGCAGTTGAAGCATGAGCAGCTGCAGACAAAAGTATCAAGCGATTCCTAATTTGACCATTCTGCATTCCATCAAGATCAATTTTGCCACCATCGGTTTGATTGACTTGAATGGTCCATTTGTCAATTCGTGTCCACAGTTCAGAAGGAACAAGCGAATAGCTCCCAGTATCATCAATGGAAAACAATTGTGCATTTGTCAAATCAACACTGGTCGTAGCAGCTGATCCGGCCGGAGTGCGTAATACACTTAAGTCAATACTTGTCGCCCCCCCAACAGGGGTACCCACCATCAGATAGTCAAAAGTCGGCGTGGTTTGGATTGAATCGACTGGTGGATTTACTGGATCTGTGATATTTATATGCGCTGGAGGGCGTCCACTAAATCCGCCACCGAACAGCCGGAGTGATGCTCTTAGGGTGCGAAAGGATACTGTTATGAGGTCCCCATTTGCCAGAATGCCGTCATCACTCCCAAATTGCCTTACTGGAGTATAGCTTACCGTAACCGTTTGATTTGTAGACATTGTTCTGTTGGCGCAACTGAATCCGCCGCCACAAGTTATCACCTTTGTATAACCGGGGAGATTCGGCGCTGTAATTCCAGGAAATGGAAACCCACCCCAGTATGTCCAAGTGGCCGGGCTCGGGCGGGAATACGGATCATTATATACCGCGCCTGTACCACCACCCGCGTAAACCATCATACCCGGCGCTGGTTTACCATCAACAACAGTTTTGACTGTTATCTTCCTCCACGCTGCAGACAGTGGAACATATTTCTGATAAGATAAAAACACACCTTTACCATCAAGTAAACTAGGTTTAATTTGGCAACCCACCGCCGGCCCAGGGGTTTGGGCGCAAATGGTCGTATTTGAAAACCTGTATTCATTTCCCATGTTATCGAAATAATTATAGGGAGCAACCACATTTACTGGCTGGCTGGTATGCACTGTCGTCGGAACGGCTCTCTTTACTCCATTCACGGTTATGAATAGCGGTAGGGTTCGTGTCCCAATATTTGAGTTTATAGCCAAAAGATCATGCCGAACACGAATATATGTTTCGTCTATCCTGCCGTAGATCTTTCCCATTGGTGCTGGGATTAGCGCGAATATTCTTATGGCTCGAAATCCATTATAGCCCAATCGTCCCGTAAACTTTGGATCCCATTGCAAACTAAAGGAAACGACCCCATTCAACGGCCCAACCCTCTGAGGAGAAGGCTGTGAGACGCCATATGAGTTTGCATGTATAGAACAAGACTTCCCATTAATCAACAGGAAGTCCGCCTGGTAGCAATCCACATATAGAGATGCACCAGGCGCAGGGGTCTGTCCAGGATATGTTTTTTCTCTTACCGAAACTGTTATCTTCTGCCCAGCAGCAGAAAAAACAGCGCTTGTTACTGGAGCCGCCCATGTGGCAACACCTGATACTGGATCGTTAATTGTAGCCTCCAAAAATCCATTTGGCGGCGGTGGTGGAGGCGGTGGCGTGAAAACTGGACTTCCACCGGTGCTTGTTCCAACGATATTTCCTAAAGTATTATTGCCCCCGTTACTGCTAACGTTTGCGCTGCCGCCCCCAGTAGCCTGTACGGACACATTTGAGCAGATCGGTTGGTTAGCATCGCTGTTTCGAACCTTGAAAAGCCAAACCATTACTGGACCGGGATCGGGTGATTGGCTAACAAAATTTAGCGGGAAAGTATAGGTGCCACCTAGGGGGGGAACATACCAAGATTGATCGTCAGTATTTGCGGTTCCTCCAATTGGGGTTACACGTATACCCACATGCACCTTGAAGGGATTATCGTTCTTCACACCAACATCATACACATCTTTATTCGAAAATTTGTTAAAGGAATTATACTTAACTCGTATAGATATGCCCGGACATTGAGCAACTTGATTCCAGGCCCCCCATTGTCCTGCCGCATTGGCGGCGCCAGGAAAGAGATAAGCAAGAGACAAACAAATAGGCAAAAAGCAATTAATAGAAAGACTACAAAAACACATCCTTCGACAGTCAAACATATCCACTCTCCTTAAACAGGTGAAACTTCACCAAAACAAACCAGCCATAGAAGTCAAGCGCGACAAATATTCGTAGCCATCCGCTTATTCGTGACTAAACCGATTCCATCAGCCGCAAATCTAGACTTAACCTCCCTACTGTCGCATGCATCATATGATGTATAAATGTTGATTTTTCTCCTCCAGCCGTGAATATCGGAGCGGGAGGCGTCGATGGACGGGCTGTATGACTAACCTTCTTTCCACGCATTCTAATGGGGGATAGGTTTGGGAAGAAGGAGGCATGAGATGAGCAATCTGAATGCACAGGAGAAGCTGGCGCGTCAGCGACTGAGCGCGCTGCAGCTGGCGCAGGCGCTGGGGAA
>RFGN01000116.1 GCA_003696645.1 Gammaproteobacteria bacterium
AACGGAAATGTGATTCGGGGTGATGTTCAGATCCATGATGTAGAGGATTCCCTCTTGTTTGCGGACCGTCGACTCGTTTCGGCCGTGGGGGTCAGGGACATGATTGTGGTCGATACCGACGATGCGGTGCTGATTGCACATCGGGACCGGGTCCAGGATGTCAAGAAACTGGTGCAGTCCCTCAAGAACACGGAGCGATCGGAGACCCAGCTGCATCGCTTGGTGTATCGTCCGTGGGGCTATTATGATTCCATCGATCAGGGGCCCCGGTTTCAGGTTAAGCGTATCGAGGTCAAGCCGGGCGCCGCCTTGTCCCTGCAACTGCATCATCATCGTGCCGAACACTGGGTGGTGGTCAGGGGCGTTGCCACTGTCACCTGTGGAGACAAAACCTTCGATCTGCATGAAAATGAATCGACCTATATCCCGATTGAAGTCAAACATCGTCTGGAAAATCGCACGGATCAACCTGTAGAATTGATCGAAGTACAGTCCGGTGACTATCTGGGCGAGGATGATATCGTGCGTTTCGACGATGTCTACGGCAGAAATTAGAATTCAAAAATACTGAAAATCATTCATAAGGAAAAGTGATGGGACAGCAGAAATCATCCAATGTCGTATGGCATGAATCGATCATCAAGCGTACCGATCGTGAGAAACTGAATGGACACAAGGGGGCCATCCTCTGGTTTACCGGGTTGTCCGGGTCGGGCAAATCCACACTGGCCCATGCTGTTGAAGAGCAACTGTATGGTCAGGGTGTGCATACCTATGTCCTGGATGGGGATAATGTCCGGCATGGACTGTGCTCGGACCTCGGTTTCACCGATGAGGATCGCCAGGAAAATATCCGTCGTATCGGTGAGATGGCCAAGCTGTTTGCCGATGCCGGGATTATCGTTCTGACCGCCTTTATCTCGCCATTCATCAAGGATCGGGAGCGTGCCCGGAGTGTGGCACACGAAGGGGATTTTTTCGAAATCTATTGTGACTGTTCCCTGGAGCAATGTGAGGAGCGGGACGTCAAGGGTCTTTACAAGAAGGCCCGGGCCGGTGAGATTCCTGAATTTACCGGGATATCCTCACCCTATGAGGCCCCTGTGAATCCTGAAGTTCGGGTCAATACCGAGGCACTGAGTGTCGAGGAATCCGTGATACAGGTCCTTGACACTCTCAGGGAGAAAGGTGTCATAGACTGAAACACCGCCTTGCGATCAGTCAGGTCGCAAGTATCCGGCTGATCTGTTCTGCGGTGGGACATCGTTCTTCCCTGACCATGACATAAAGGGCACTCGCGCTGATGTTGCTTCTTGCGGGAGGGTTGCATACCAGGCTGCCTGATTCAAGGTCTGTATAGGCCACTGCCAGGCCATAATCAGCGGTCAGAATGGCATGGACGACATCTTCCCACTTTTTGTCTCGCAGGGTAATCTCATAGCGTTGGTAGAGGTCTCCGGAGCTGGTGAACATGTTTTGCATGATCAGCTCTGATCCGGGTGCA
>RFGN01000117.1 GCA_003696645.1 Gammaproteobacteria bacterium
AGACTGTCTCCACTTAAAATGATCTCGAAATAATGTTTTATCTCGAGCTTTTGCAGTAATGGCAAGGTGTATTGCTCGGGCTTGTTGGTCACGCAACCCAGACGAAACCCCTTCTTCTCCAGACCATTCAAGCCCTCCAGCACACCCGGATAGAGGACACTCCTGTCACAGACATGTTTCGAATAATAATGCTCGAATATCGGATAGGCCCTGGCATACAACGCTTCATCAGGTTCGCCGTTCATGGTATTGGTCAACGCACGCTTGACGAGACGAGGGGCACCATTGCCGATCCATTGCCGAATCTTCTCTTCACCATAGGGCTTTCGACCCAGGTCCTGCATCATCTTGTCCGTCGCCAGCGCAAGATCAGGAACGGTATCCACCAGGGTACCATCAAGGTCGATCAGGACCAGCCTGATACCGTCGAGTATAGGCTTCATGGGCGAGAGGCCTTTGCCAGTTCTGCCCGCATGGCGTCAATGGTCTGCTTATAGTCATCGGTATTGAAGATGGCTGAACCAGCAACAAACGTATCCGCACCGGCTTCTGCTATCTCGCGGATATTGTCGACCTTCACGCCACCATCGATTTCAAGGCGGATATCATAACCACTCTCATCAATCATCTTTCTGGCCTGGCGCAATTTGTCCAGAGCTCTTGGGATAAAGGACTGACCTCCAAAACCCGGGTTGACCGACATGATCAGGACCATATCAATCTTGTCCATCACATGTTCAAGATAACTGAGAGAGGTATGCGGGTTGAACACCAGTCCGCTCTTGCAACCATTGTCCTTGATCAATGCAAGGCTTCGATCGACATGCTCGCTCGCCTCGGGATGAAAGGTGATATAGCTGGCACCAGCCTTGGCAAAATCAGGGATGATCCGGTCTACCGGTTTGATCATGAGATGAACATCAATATCAGCGGTCACACCATGCTTGCGCAGGGCTTCACAGACCAGGGGCCCGATCGTGAGATTTGGCACATAATGATTATCCATGACATCAAAATGGACGATATCAGCACCGGCTGCGAGGACGTTGTCCACTTCTTCTCCAAGGCGGGCAAAATCAGCTGAGAGGATGGAAGGTGCAATCAGAAAATCTTTCATATATTCAACTCCAGTTATTTTGTTTCCTGTAAACAAAAGAGCCCTCCGAAGGAGGGCTCGATCATGTCTGTTTTATACTAAGTGTGTCAGGCCCTGGCTTTTACGATATCAAATTTCGACCAGGTCCAGCGCAATAGTGCAAGCGAGATCACAAACAGGCCGATAGTAATGATCCAGTCGCTCGCTGCGGTCATCGGCATATGATACTCGGATGGTTTGACTGAACCAGCAATCCAGGTATAGCGTTCGATCCAGGTTCCGATAATGATGGAACAGGCGACCAGTGCAATCACTGCCGGGTTGTGCCGGTTGGGTGTAAACGCCAGCGTTACAAATGGGAAGATGAACTTCATCGACAGGAACGTCCACCACAGCGGCGCAAAACCGGTCATCATATTATGATAGCGATCCATTTCATGCGGCAGGCGGCCATACCACATGATAAGGTACTGGGCAAAATACAGATACGTCCAGAGAATCGTCATCGCCAGCATGAACTGGGCAAAATAGTTGTACAACTTCGGTTCAATCGGCTTGGTCAAGCGGCCGGACTTGCCAAAATACAATACCACCAGATACATCACTGCCAGAAAACAGACAAAATTGCTCTGGAAGTGATAAGGCGCATAGATGGAGCTGTGCCAACCTGGTGACATGGTCATCTCAAAATCCCAGGCGACCATAGAGGCATAGCTGAAATAGATAAACGGAATCAACAAGGCGATATTGCGAAAGCGCCGCTGTGCTCGGTAGGAATCATCGATCTCACTTTCATGCTGGTATTTGATGAACAGCACATATAAAAGCCCTACCGTGACAAAACCGAGGATTTCTCTGCAAAACAGAAACAGGTAGTTGTGCCACCCAGGCAGATGGTTGCCAGCCTCATGCGCATGTGGCAGCCATTGAAAGGTATGCTCACCATTGACCAGAAGGATGATGAGCAAGATACCAGCAACCGGAAACAGTATGGCAAAGGATACAGCGAGCCGACGGATCGGAAAACGCCATTTGGCATTGACAAGTTGCAATACAGACGCCAGTGTCACGCCCCCCAACGCCAGGTAGAGGATGATCAGGAAATTAGTTGTCAGGATTGACCAGCTACCGAAATTTTCCATAAGCCTATTTCGCCCTTATTTTTTCGTTACCACCAGATTTGCGTCATGACGCAATCCGTGCTTCACATAATTGACCACATGCCAACGTTCTTCGACGTTCAGATCATTGGAACCCCGTTTGTCGGGACGCATAGCCGGTGCCCCATAGGCCGGCATCACATAGCTGCCAAACGTGATGGTCCCCCAGATCCAGCCATC
>RFGN01000734.1 GCA_003696645.1 Gammaproteobacteria bacterium
GCGGATTCAAAAACATAGAATTTGCTCATCGAGACACCCTTTCTACTACCAAGGACGAACATAGCATAGTCACCCCACACCTGATCGTCAATCCCCTTGACCCATGAGAGAATACTTGGTATATCCATCCCGACATATGTTTTTGACGGAGATCGGGATGAAGCTCTCGTTCCATGATAATGAGATCCATCTGGACTACTCGGTAAGGGATGGTTACAAAGCGAGGCTGGTGATTCAGCTTAACAGGCTGGCTGCCAGCATCTATGTCTTCAGTGACACCGAAATCCATCAAAAGCATTTCATTATTGGCGAAGGAAGCGGAGAACTACCGCTTCAAACCTCTATCGCACGCCCAGATCTCGTGCTGGTCCCTACCACACCATACCTGCCTCCGATTGTCGAGGAGGCCTGTGCTGTGTTCAAGAACTCCAAATACAGCATTTCTTTTCCTACGCCTGAATCCATGGCATTTTCTGGGAACGAGTGCGTATTCACTGATAGAAAGGTCAGCCTGTATGTTGAATCTGACCGAATGGATCTGGTATTCTGGGAAGATGGTATGTATCATCCCTTCATTAATCTCGGGGTGCCAAGGACGGGCACACTGGAGAACACCTATTCAGCTATCATGGAGATGATTGATACGCTGGAGATCCCTGAGGGTATTTCTGTCACGCCAGCATACCTCCACGATGATGAGTTCCTCAAAATTCTGCTGCAATACTATACTGACAGGGGATCCGTGACTGCCAAGGAGTTTTACAAGGCATATTTCAATGCTGTCAAGAGGAACGGTGTGACCATCTACTGGAAAGATGGATCCCCTCATATCGTTTACTCCCCAGAGATTTGCGAGATTGTGTCTTACAAAAAAGGATGGGATCTGATTAGAAAAAACGGCTCGGTAAACCATAGCCCGGTATATGATTTTTCGCATGATGCCTTCTATATGGACTGCTGGGTTGAGCATGGAAGGCGCGATACCACCTTCCGCCACATCTATTGTTATCGTGACGAGGATTATCTTATCTCGGCAACTTGCCGCTATTATTCTGAGGTGGTCGCCATTGACCTTATTCGGATAACTGGAAACACTGCCGAGAAAATTGATCGATTTTGCATCAGAAAAAGCAAGATCGTCGATACCGATGAGTTCATGCTCGGGCTTGCTTCACTGGATACTGAGCGAGTTCTAAGAAACGTCAATGATGTCGATACATGCAAACTCGAAATGGTGACATGTAAGGACACTCCCATTGAAGAAATCATGGTTCTGCTCTGACCCTGTTTCCATTGCTTAGCCATAAATACCCTGTGAGAAGGATAACCATCCAATTTTGCAGGGAGTGGCATATATATGGCGTTCAAATTCAAAGGTGATCTATCAGTTGCTCGTGCTGTCTATCTCGGGAGCATGGACACTATCAAACGGCTGGCATTCATCCCGGACACAGCCGGGGCGGTCGTATATGATTCTACCGAGAACAGCATCTATGTATGGGACGGAGCAGCTTGGCAAAAAGTGGATTCAACCAAGCACAATTTCTCTGCAACATCCGCGCCAACTTCCACAAATGATTCGGCAGAAGGCTATCAGGTTGGTTCATTCTGGCTCAATACGGCTGGTAATTCCGTGTATTTCTGCCATGATGCAACCGTAGGAGCGGCCGTCTGGGAACGCCTAGATAGCCCAAAGAGCCAATACTCGGCAACAACCTCGCCGACCCCCTCGGATGATGATACAGCCGGTTTCGAACAGGGATCTCTCTGGATCGATACCACGAATCGGGAAACCTACATTTGCTATGATGCAACCACTGGAGCGGCTGTCTGGGAGC
>RFGN01000735.1 GCA_003696645.1 Gammaproteobacteria bacterium
TTGAAGTATCACGATGTCCAGTTGACGGTAATTATGGACAGCAATATTGCGAAAGCCCACCATCCGCTGCATGCTTTCGGCAATGTCCGTCGGCAGCAGCCCAGCCTGCTGCAACAACCGGAACACCTCCCTGCTTTGTTGCGGTATACCCAATCTATGGACACGCACTTTGTGCATGGCAAGGTCAATAGCTGCCTCACAGGCCCGCTGCAGGTTGAGAACTATCGAATCCTGGCGGGTAAGGTTCGTTGCCAGTGTGTCTTCATGGCCACGATATTCTTCCTCGATCCTGGCCAGGCAGCGTTCAATAATACTGACCTTGGCAAGGACAACCTCATCCATGGACCGTGCCTCTCTGTTTGATATCCTCAAGAATCGCCGCACGCTCTTCATTCAGGCGGGCATAGTCCGAGTAGACCCGGCTTTCAAATTCCTCGCACAGAACTGGGTCTGAGCAGTATAGTCGTCTGCCCTGTTTGATTACCTCAAGCCGCAGGATGGTGGAAGCGTCTTGCAAATCGACCAGATCAACATCCCGGCCAACAAGGGGAAACAATGCCTGCGCCAACTCCCATAGCTGCACAGGAGGCAGGCCTCCATCTGCTGAAAGCAAGGCCAAGTCCAGGTCACTGTCCTTGTGTTCTGTACCCGTTGCAACGGAACCAAACAAATACATGGCCACAACCTTCGGGAACGTGGCCAGAATGGTTTTTATGATCTGTTCCTGTTGATGTGCGCTGATCATGCCGGTTTACCTGCTTTCAGCAGGTAGCGCTGCAAACACCGTTTTTGCAAAATCGGCAAAATCCTCAAGATGATCGGTGCAGATGGCGTACACCACTTGCCAATCAATTGCTTCATAATTATGAACAGCAATATTACGAAAACCTACAGCCGCTTTCAGGCTTCTGGCCAGATTCTGTTCAATTTTTCCATGCTGCGCCAGGGCTTCAAACATGCCCCCCATGGTTGCTGGTGCAGATATCTCATCCAGTGCAGCCACCCAATGTGCCGCAATATCGACAGACAACTGTACTGCCCGGGTCAGATTAAGCGTAATAATATCTTGCAGGTCGGGATCTTGAGCCAACTGCTCTACATGTGCAGGCCTCTTGTTTTTAATACGTACCAAACAGCGTCGCAAGGATTCAAGTTTTTCTTCAATCAAGACCCTATCCATGCATGCCTCCTTGTATCAAGAATACGTTGGCGGTAGGGCATAAAATCTGTGTAATCCATCACGCATCGGCTCAGCAATCGCCCGTACATGGCATCACTTCCTTTCAGGCGTTTACCATGCTGAATAATTTGCAGAAACAGCGGTTGACCAACTCTAAATAAATCAATCAGATCTACGGCACGTTGTGTGGTTTGTGCAATTTTTGCTATCCATTCGGCCTTTTCAGCTACACTCATGGGGTGATCCATTTCAATGGCCAGGTCAACATCACTATCAAAACGCGCCTGCCCTTTTGCCAGCGAACCAAATACTATAGCCTGTTTAATCTCTGGGCAGCGTTGTAAATAATCTTGCAGATCATCTAGTTCAGAGGCCATGCCGGATACCCTTCATTGGTTACTTGTAGGCGTAATGATAGCTGCCATAATAGCCATACTGGCTACGCTTTGGCTGGATATCATTGAAGATGACACCCTTGATCTTTACGCCACCGTTTTCAAGCTGGCGCTGGGCCTGCTGGATCTCTCCCAGCGGATGCCGCCCGGCACGCAGCAACAGGAATGCGGTGCCCACCAGCTTGCCAATCACCACCGCATCCGTGACCGCAAGCACCGGTGGCGTATCGATCAGGATCAGGTCATAACGGGTAGAGGCATCGGTCAGCAATTTGCCAAAGGCCTCGGACATCAGCAGTTCAGACGGGTTGGGGGGATAGGCCCCGGTAGACAGGATATCCAGATGATCCTGCCCGGAGGGTTGTACCGCATCGCTCAGACTCATGTCGCCGCGAATGCATTCGGACAATCCGGGTTTGTGCGACAGACTGAAATAGGTATGCAGATGGCCCTTGCGCAGGTCGGCATCGATCAACAACACGCGCTTGTCGGCGCTGGCAAGTACCGATGCCAGATTGGCCGAGACAAAGGATTTGCCAACACCAGGCGCAGGGCCCGTGATCAGTATACGGTTGTTGTCGGCATCCATCATGCCAAAATGCAGATTGGTGCGCAGACTGCGCAGGCTCTCGATGGCCAGATCGGTATCATCCACCCGGGCCAGCAGATACTCACGGCTGCCGCGGCCCTTCTTCATCTGTTCATGCAGCTTTTTCTGGGCCTCGGAATGGGGCACACTGGCGTACACCGACAGGCCCAGTCTTTTCTCGATCTCGTCAGGGGATTGAATCCCCTGTTGCATGGCCTTGCGTACAAATACCAGAAGAATGCCAAGAAAGGCCCCGGCAACCAGGCCCAGGGCGACAATCAATGCCCGCTTGGGCTTGACCGGTCGATCCGGTCTTACGGCGTAATCGAGCACACGGACGTTGCCGATGGTGCCTGCACGGGCGACCTCCAGTTCCTGGGTCTTGTTCAATAGCAGGGTATAGAGTTCGGTCTGCACCTTCACATCGCGCATCAGGCGAAGTACCTCCTGTTCGGTACTGGGCAGGGCCTTGATGCGCTGTTCAAGGGTCTGTTGTTCCGTCTGCAACCGGCCAAGTTTATCCTCAAGGGACTGGATCACGGGATGGTTGTCGGTGAAACGACGTCGCAGTTCAAGTTTTTTCAGCTTCAGCTCGGATATCTGTTGTTCCAGTTTGGCCGACTGATCCAGCAGGGCCTCGGCCTCCAGTCCGACATCCACCGAACCACGTTGCAGACGATAGTCATTCAATCGGCTCTCGGAGGTCTCCAGCTGAGCCTTCAGTTTTGGAAGCTGTCCCTGCAGAAATTCGAGGGCCTTTTGCGCCTCTTCGGACTTGCGCTCCACATTCTGGCGCAGGTAGACATTGGCGATGGCATTGAGGATGGCCACGGCACGATCGGCATCGGGATCTTCCAATGTCAACAGGAACACCCCGGTTTTCTTGCCCTTTTCAGAGACCTTCAATGTCTTCTGCAGGGTCTTTACGGCCGTCAGCCAACCGGTTTTCTTCAGGTCAAAACGGGTGCCGGGACGGGCAATCAGTTCTGAGACATACAGACTGATGCCGTGATCTTCGGCGACCCGACCAATCTGACCTTCGAGAAGCATTTCCCCCTCCTCATCAAGCAGCCGATAGTGATTGCTGGCCTGGGCCACCAGCGTCAGGGGCTGCCCCAA
>RFGN01000736.1 GCA_003696645.1 Gammaproteobacteria bacterium
GTGAAAGAGACTTTGAGTTTTAGTTTTGGGGTGTTTAAGCGAGAGTGGAAGGTGGTGCTGGCTTACTTTGGGGTGATGATTGTGGTGAATTTGTTATTTTCTGGTTTGTCTAGTTTGGTGGATTTCTCTAAGGTGTTGGTGCTTTTGGTGAGTTTGATTGATTGGCTGGTTCAGCTAGTGGTACAAATGATGGGGGTGGTGGTGGTGTTGGCTCTGGTGGATGGCAAATCTTTGAAGGTGGCAGAGTTGAAGGATGCGTTGAGGGCGGTTCTGGATGGAAAGATGTTGTGGTCATTTATTGGCGCATCTTTGCTGTATGGGTTGATTGTGCTGGGGGGATTGATTTTGTTGGTGGTGCCAGGAATTATCTGGGCAGTAGCGTATCAGTTTTACCGATATACGGTGGTGGATGATAGGCTGGGAGCCAGAGAAGCCCTGAGAAAGAGCAAGGAGATGACTCGGGGAAATCTGGGTTTCTTGTTTTTGTTTGGTCTAGCTTTGGCGGTATTGAATGTTGCGGGAGTGTTGGCTTTGGTGGTGGGGTTGGTGGTGACAGTTCCGGTGAGTATGTTGGCTATGGCTAGTGTGTATAGACAGCTGTCGGGAAAGGAAGTGGGAGCTAGCGCGGGAGGTTCTGCTGTATCTGGGGGAGGATCAGTGGATAACAGGGTCAGAGTGGGAGATAGGTCGACTGCAACTGGATTTAGCGCGGGGGGTGCGGGGCAACCAGTGCCGGGAAGGTGAGGAGGTGGAAGGAGGGTTCTTGGAGAGAGATTTGGTAGAATTTTGGGATGAGTGAATTTGGAAACGTAAGATTGCCTGAGAACTTACTAGTACGGGAGGGCTTGAGTAGAGTGGGAGTTGATATGAGTGATGTTGATTTTGAAAATTTTGTGGAAATTTTTCAAAAGAGATATCCGAGGAGTATAGTCGAAGCAGGCTGGATGTTGACTCGGTTTAAGACGATTGATTCTGAGGTGTTGGAGATGTTGGCTGAGGGAAGTGAATGGACGGTGGGAAGAAGGTTGGCGGTACAGCAGATGGTGGTGAGAGGGATGGATGTGTCAGGGTTGGTGCCTAGGCAGGCAGGTTGTTATCCAGAGTTGATCTTGAAAAAGGGGGAAATTTTCTTTAGTTGCGATCAATCTGAACCTCGGTGGGACGAATGCCAGAAGAAAGGATGGCTGGTTAGTTGTGGGGGGTCGGGAGGGGTTTTGAGAGCTAAGATGTTGGGGACTAGACTTATTAGGAGCGAGGGAGAGGGAATTTGGTTGAGAAACGGATATATTCCGCCGGGCTTTTGGGTGCATGCCAGTGGAAGGTTGGCTCGAGAACTATATGAGCTTCGATTGGATTTGGGACAGAGATTTGTACCGTTGCGTGAAGGCTATGAAGTGAAGATGGGGAGGTTGGTGGTATCGGCTCTGAGTCGGGAGGGCGAGAAAGAACGGTTCTTTTTCTAAAAAATTAGCCAAACTAACACTGGTTGGCCTGCTTTGCTAGTATACTATGGCTTCACTTATTGTGTCTTGGTTGGGCGGGGCAAGCTTCAGCGCAAAGTTTCTGGGTTGATGTGGGTGATGGGCTTTGTGGGGATGATGTTCTGATTGAGA
Organism: Gammaproteobacteria bacterium; assembly: GCA_003696645.1. Taxonomy (GTDB): domain Bacteria; phylum Pseudomonadota; class Gammaproteobacteria; order J025; family J025; genus J025. Next base: position 1,614 of record RFGN01000736.1, read on the forward strand.
GAGAAGGGGGAGTGGGGTCAGTTGATTTGAGTGGTTGGGGGTGGGGAAACTATTTAGAGGTTGTCAAACAAAGGCGTCCCACTCCGGGGGAGCCTAGACGCTCTCGCTTCTGTTCACCCCCGGTGAGATACTTAGTCACTGGTAAATGCTGAATAGCTACGTTTTTGGTCACCTGTCTGCCGTTAGGCAGGTCCCTTGGGGGTGCTTGGTCTATGGAAACTCCTGAATGGTTACAAGTGGTGAGGGTGTGGGATTTGGAGTGGTGGTGCGGGTTAGGGGGGCAGGCACGGTACCTGCGATGAGGGAGTGAGTTTTTTTCAGAACTCCGAGGTCTGTTGGTTGGGGTGGGTGGTGGTGAAAGAACGGTTCTTTTGGTTTGAAATTTTGATAGAATGGTGGGGTGAGATTTAATACGGTTGATCAACTACTTGAGAGTGGGCGGCTGGATGAGGTGGGGGTGGTGGCGATGTGTGGGCTGCCGGGGAGCGGTAAAAGTTATTTGGCCAAGCAATTGGCCGAGAAGTGGGGGGCGGAGTATATTTCGTCTGACGAGATGAGACTGGCAAAGTTTGGAACGACCAGATTGGATACAGTGGGAGATGAGGTGGTAGTGTCGCAATCTAGGGCGGTGATGCCCAAGATGTATGATCGGGCATTGGCGTGGTTGGCTGAGGGTAGGCGGGTGGTGGTGGATGCGACTCACTTAAAGGCTGAGAGGGTGGAGCAGATGAAAAGATTGGCGGAAGCGGGAGTAAGGGCAGTGATTTTGACGGTGAAGACGCCGGAGGAAAAGGTGTGGGAGTGGGCGAGGAAGTCGGGGAAGGTGGAAGAGAGCGGTGAAACGAGAGAAGAGGCTTTGCGGAGGGTGCGGGGTTATTTTGAAGAGAGGTATCGTCGGGGAGAGTGGGAGTGGCCGAGTCGAGAATTGGATGGAATGGAGGTTTGGGAGATTTGGAACGGGTGAGAGAATTGGTTGGGTGACTGGCGGGTGTTGACTAGCTGGCGAAGAATGATAGGATGAGTGACCATGTTTGTGAGTTAAAAATTAAACCTGTTGCTATTTAGCGGCCTTCAGGATCAAAAGAACCAACCTCCCTATGATTATGCCCAGTCTTGGTTGCTGCCATTTGCCCAAGAAAATCTTGGGGGATTAAATGTGTGTGTTTCTAATGCGGAATGGCACAATGCTAATGCTGATCAGATGTTTGGTTATGCTCAGGAACATTGGGGCGGATTTGGGGTAACGTTGACTTCTTTGCATCAAAGCCATAATCCAGTGGGGTTGTTGAATAGGGCAGATAGCATAGTGGTGACTGGCGGGAGCGTGCATACTTTGCTGCGCTATCTTCAAACGACAGATCTATTGGAAGCAATTAGAGAGAGGGTGAATGAAGGGGTGTTGTATGTGGGGACTAGCGCGGGGACGATTTTGACAGGACCGACGATCCGGACCACAATGGAGAATCCAGTTTTGCCTTTGGAGAATAGGAGGGGATTGGGGGTGTTGCCTTTTGGGATTTTGTGCCATTACTATGAGTATTCTCCAGAGCAGTGGGGCGATCGACACCATAGTGGAGTTCCGCCGGTGGGTAGGGCGAGGAATATGATTGCTTTTGGTAGAAAGTATGATCCGGAAGGGGCTGAGCCGATAATTGCTATTAAGGATGGAAGCGCGCTGAGGGTGGTTGGCAGGGATATCAGGCTGATGGGCAACAGGTCTGCGACTATTTTTGGTCTTGATAAATCGGAAAGAAAGGTTCGAGGGGATGATGGCCGAGAAGATTTGAGTATGCTTTTGGATGAGAGAAGCGAGTTGTATAGGATCTAAGTTGGACGATAGCGGGTAGGTTGTTTTTTCGCTGAGGTAAAGTTTGATGTGGCTTAATTTGACTTGTTGGTTGAGCTGATGGGATTTTTTGTAAGAACATATGATGTTCTAGTTAGTAGATTGATATAAAAGTAATTACAAAATAATACTAGTTATTAGATTGATTTAGATAATGGCGAAAATTGCGTATTTTCCAGGCTAAAGTGCGCTTGACACCTCAAGTTGTATCTGGGTACTATGGAATAGTACCTTTCAAACTACTCACTAGTAGATCAATGCGCTTTTTGTTTTTTTGACGCATTTATCTCTGGGTGAGAGCTGAAGACCAGTTGCATTTCTAGACTAATTTTTGAGATGCTATTGGTAGTAAGGTTGGCAGACAAATGAAAAACACGGCTACTGGTTGACTGGTAGAGCCAGTATCTAGCTGATTTGCAGTTATTTGCCGCCGACCGATGAAATACGAGCGCTAACTGACTGAGCCTAAAGGTTGAGGCTGTGGGTTTGGCGCTTGCGCTAGATAGCTGGGGATAACAAGAGATGCCGAATGCATCAAAAGCTATAAAAATATTTTTTGTCTTGGCTGTATTGGCAGTGTTGGTTTTGGTGGGAAAGAATGTAATGGTGAAGCGGGCAGCCAAAAAGGTGACAGAGGTTGTCTTGGACAAAAAACAAACCGGCCAGGCGCCAGTCAAAACTCCCGTAAGTCGAGTGGTGCAGGATGGGGCGATTGGATACGATCTGTTGAACGGCTGGAATTTGGTGGCTTTTCCGGTGGCGCCGAAGCGGTTTGCAACTGCGTCAGAGTTGATCAAGGACGTGGCGGTACAGGGCGGTTACGTGACAACGGTGGCTTATTGGGATAAGGACCAATGGCGAGAGTTATCGTGGAGAGCTGACCAGAAGTTTGGGCATGATTTCAAAATACAAAACGATCAGGCTTATTTCATCCGAAATCATAGACGGATGTTGTGGTCGGTGGAAGGGGATGAAATGCCTTTGGATGGTTATAAGTTGGAGTTGGATGCGGGTTGGAACGCGATTGCTATCCGCACTGGCGGCCGGGAGATGAATGCTGAGAATTTTTTGGATAGAGTCAATCGGGGGAGGGAAGTGGCAACGGATATAAACCGGTGGTGGTATGGTGTGTGGGATCCGTTCGTAAAACGCATTTACAGCGAAGACAATATCGAGACTTATGGAGAGGCGTACCCGATCGAAGAAAATCGGGGATATTTTGTGCGGTTGAAGGAGCCGGCGACTTTTCAGTTGACCGAGAGCGAGCGATGAAGAGGAATCATAACTTAATAACCAGATTTAAGAGGGTGAGGTTGAGCGGAGAGAACGGTAGTTTGTTGGAGGGGAATATGGTGGGTAATGGAGGGAAGATGCGGCAATTGCAGGTGGCCGCGCATGAAGTTGGTGGGGAGAGGAGTTGCTAGATGAGATTGACTGCCCATAGACTAGCTGAGTTATTAAAACGGAAAGACTGGATGGAGAGCGGGCGGGGGATGCGGTTTGGTTTGGCGGGAATTTTGGGGGTGTTGTTGACTGCGGCTTGGTTTTGGTCGCCTGAGCCAAAAGATGTGCGGGCGGCCAATGTGTTTGCCCGATCTTTTAGTGTGGGGTGGGTGACGGATAAGCCTGGAGATGCTTGCGTGGTGGCTTTTGCAGATTTGAGCTTGAGTAGTTTGCGTGATTTTGATGTGGTTTGCGCTGGTGACAAAAGTTTGTCGCAGCTGGTGAATTTTACCGACATGAAACCAGAGACTACGTATAACTTGTTGGTGGTGGATGGAATTAGATTTCGACTGAAGGCATTGCCTAGAGTAACCACGCTGGCGATTGATGAAGAAAACCCGTTGCCGCCTAATCCGGCTTATGGCATGGTCTATGACGTAAATAAAAAGCGGGCGGGGGGCGCGTTGGTGTATGTATATACCGTGACGGGCAGGCCTCAGTATCCGATAGGCGTATTGGCGAACGAGCAGGGGAATTATGCCTTGGACTTGTCCAATTTGATGATTGACGGAAATTCTTATGTGCTAGTGGCGAGGAAAGGCGCGGATCAATCGGCCAAGATTGAAACTGATGTCAGGAGAACCACGCCATTGCCGCCAATTTGGCTGGAGAGAGGGGGGTTGGAATGATCCCCATAAAGAAGATCTATCAGCGGATCATCAGCATAGTGTTAATAGTGGCGATGCAAGTGCAGCAAAACTACCCCTTGTTGCAGATAGCGGCGGTAGCAATTCAGCAGGCAGATGTGATTAGCCAGGAATTGGTGTCGCCGGCGCCGGTGAAGGCGCAGACTGGGGCGAAGTGCGATGGATGGGCGGATTCGGGATCTACTCATAACAACAATGAAACTTGCCGGAAATATTACTGTGATAACGGGAATTGGGTAGACGTGGGGCCGGCGGATAGTGATGTTTGCTCGTCAGGAGAGCCACAGCCAACTTCACCTCCAGTGGGGAACGGAAGCGGGGAGACTGTGGAGGAGTGTACTTTGAGGATGACGACGTGCGGAGCGGCAGGCCAGGGAACTTGCTCGGAGTGTGGGGGGAATTGTGATCCAGGATTTGTCAAAAGCGGGGAATCTTGTGTGCCGGCTGGTCCGCCAGCGACGGCGGCGCCGACTGCTCCAGCTCCATCTACCTCGGCGAATGCTGGAACTGGCGGAAGTTCCCAAGCTGGCTCCGGGAATATTTGTTACGGAGCTTGGAATTGCGCGGGGAATGAGTATTGCGCGGGCGCAGGATCTTACCCAGACAATCCGGGAGTGTGTGTATTGGGGGAAAATCGTGATCGAAGCGGAGATGAGATCTTGTCGGATTATGCCGCGAACGGGGGAGATTTGAATAATGTAATTGATCGATTGGATGATTTTGCTGGATCTAGCGGTTCGGTGACTAATGAGGGCTTGGCGGCAGTGGGATTGGCGCCGGCTTCCGGCGGGAGTGAAAGCGTGGGGAGTGTGTCTGAGGGCGGGTTTAACTGGTGTTTTGAATATGATCCCCAGTCTTGTTCGATCTGGTGTAACTATTGCGGAGGATTTGGAGCGGATCCGACATCGCCTTTGGGTTGTCAAGAGCAGGCGAAGCGTTTATGTGGGGTGCAGTTGGCTAACGGGACTTGGGCGTTTGACGACCAAGCCGATATTGGGTCGGTGTGTCGAAATGCTGACGGGTCGTTGTGCGCGGATAATAACTTTTATGGCACGGCGTATGTAAATGAAGATGGCAGTCGGGCGGTGTCGCAGAATGCTGATGGATCTTTTAATTTTGCCGATGGCACAACTGGCCAGGTAGTGGATGTGTCGGTGGCGACTAATGGGACGTTCCAGGGAGCGGGGACAGACACACCAGATCAGATATTGGTGTCGGAGGTGGCGGTAGCGGAGGAACAGGAGGCATTTTTAGCCTCTCAAGGGTTGGCGAACAGTAATGTGGCGACTAATACGGAGTATTTTTTGGAGCATTCGGAGACGGCGCAAAAGGTGATTGAGACGACTCAGGAAACCAAGCAGTTGAATGAATTTTTGAGTAGGGCTAGCGAAAATCCAGGTGAATCGGTGGAAAATATTCCCGGGTGGGAAGAGTTGTCGGAGGAAATGAAGGAAAAGGCGAAGTTGATTGCTGAGGAACTCCCCCGGACGAAGAAGGAATTGTTGGTGGCGTATCAGGCGTGTCAAGCGACTCGGGTACAGGGGATATCGACTGGTGAGGGACAGGTTTTGGGTGATATTTCGGGTGCGCCAGAGACTTCTTCTGCCTGTGATATGTATGCTGCAAAACTGACTACCTATCAGAAGACGATGAGAGATGCTGGTTTGGCGGCGCCGACGCAGGAGGAGGTGGAGGATCAGTTTGGGGCGTTATTGGCAGAGCAAGAGCGGGGCGAGCGGATTGTTGGAGCGGTAGTTGATGTCTACAACCTTTGCCAGCAACAGGGTCAATTTTCTCCCTATTGTTCGGTGTATGAGGGGATGAGGGAGCAATATAAAGATTCGAAGTTGAACTTGCAGATTGATTTGCAGATTAGGGAGATAGAAGCGGTGAGGGTGGCTTATGAGGAGTATCAGAAATGTTCCGTCAAACCGACGAGCGGGTATGACTTTGGGACTTGTCCAGCATTTGCGTCGGCTTATCAGAGCTTGAGCGAGGGAAGCCAGGAACAAATGACTAGGTTCATGCTGGAAAGTCGAAATATTCGAATGGCAGAGTCTTTGGTGGCTCAGTGCATTGCCAACCCTGGTTCAGCGTTGTGCCGTCTGGGGGAGCAGGACTTCAGCGGCATTGCGGGAGGAGAAGGAGCTTATACCAGATATGCTAGGGATGCGGCAGTGCAGGCTTATCAGGCTTGTGTGAATAGTGTGAATAGCGTGAATTGGGACCAATACGATCTTCCAGAGTGCGCGGATTATAACCAGCTAAAGCAGAGTTTGAGTGGGTCTGATCTAGTTTATGTAGAGCAGAGGGTAGCGGAGATCGACTCGAATGTTCGGGTGATGCAGGCAGCGGAAGCTTGTTTGGAAAATGTATATTCTGCGATTTGCGAGATTCGACGAGGCCGATTGAATGAGGAGTTAGGAGAGACGGCAAAATATGCTGAAGCTGTCAGAAATTTGCGGGCGATCGAATTTATGACAAGCGAGTATGCGCGTTGTTTAGAGAGTGGAGGGGGGTTGGAAGGTTGTGCGAATCAAGCAGGAGCGGGCAGGAACTTGTTGGCTGCGGATTATCAGGTAGAGCTAGATCAAAGATTTAAGCTGATTGCTGAGCAATATGGGCAATTAATTCAGAACGCTGCTGAGAGCCTATTTGGTAATCAAGAGAACGCAAAATTTGATAAATGGGGATTTGGCGGGGGAGATGTGTTGGTTGATTCGGTGGGGCAACTAGAAGAGTTCACGCAGTTGAAGGACAAGGTGGCGTCGCTGGAAAGTGTAACGGTTGACGTGTGTCATGGTTGGGATGGAATAGCCGCCCATGCGTTGGACTCGTGTGTTGGTGGGGGTGAGGTGATAGGTCAAACCCAGGTGAGTCCGAGGTATGTGTATGTCGATGAGTTGAATCGGTTTGCTGAATACTTGGAGAGGTTGTATGGCAGGGATTATGCTGCTGAGTACCGCAAATTTGTGTTTAACCCTGATAGGGAAGATAGGGGGTTGACATTGGCTGACTTTAGCGATTATCAGAATGATGTTTATATGGAGCTGGTGAGCGGTACTTTGGCTTATTTAGGCATAGACGAAAACAGCGAGGTGATCAGGAAAATCAGTAGCAGGGAGATATTGCCTTCTAAGGTGGCGGCGGATTTTGATGATTTGGTCGATTTTAGCTGGAGAGAGGTGTGGGATGGCCGGAAAAGTAATGGCGGAGAGGGAGTGTGGAATACTTTTGTGGATGAGCTTTCAGTATCTAGCGTATTGAAGTTTAATAACTGGACACATGGGGCGACGAAGCGGGGGAATGAGCGGCTGTTGGCGGGAAAGACCGCACTTCAAGAGGCGGGCTGTTTGCCGGTAGTTGGTGTATTTAGGAGTGAATGTAGACAGGCAGCACTTCAGGTCGGTACTGGCGCTTTGGAGCAGGGGGCGGCGCCGGCGGCGGCAGCGGTGGGAACTGTGGGTTTGGTAGTGGGGGCGCCAATGATGGCGGCGGCGACGACGGTGGGTGGGGCGGTGACAGTAGGGTTTACGGGGTTGGGAGTGGTGGGGACGACTCATAGTTTGCAGGAGTTGGGAGGACAGTGCGGAGAAGAACTGGTGTCGTGGAATTGCGGCAAGGCGGCAGCAAACACGGCGTTCCAGTTGGCGGCGACGATGACTGGAGCCTGGGTGGCGGATTTGTCGGTGGCGGGGCAGGCAGTGAACGCGGCTCGAGGCGTAGATCTGGTGACCGACACTGCGGCAGTGGTGGAGAATAGCATGCAAGCGGCCAGAGTGGCGCGGACGATTGACGTGGCTAACAAAGCCTTGAGTGGAGCGACTGCGGCTTATTTTGGGGCGCAGGCTTATGACACGTGTGTAAATGGGATAGATGGGCAGGTGAATGGGTTGCAATGTGGGGTGCAGATGGGAATGGCGGCGGTGGCGGGCGCCAGAGCCTTGACGGCTTTTCTGCCCAGTGTGATGTCGCCTGCGAGAGTAGCTGGGGTGATGTCGAGGCTGCATACCTTTACGAATGCAGCTGATTTTGGGTTGAATGGGTTGAATGTGTATCTGGCTTGTCAGGAGGGGGGAGATTCCTTATCTTGCGCGCAAGCGTGGGGCAACTTGGTGTTGATTGGGGCGAATACCACGGCGGAGATCGCCCAGCATGCGGCGACTTTGGAGACGGCGGGACAGGGGGAGGAAGTGTTGCCTTTGGAGCAGGCTCGGGCGGAGCTGGCTAGATTGTATGATTGGTCAAATCCTGAAAATCCACAGTTATTGCCGCAGACGAACTCTGAGACTTTGGCCGCTGCGGAGCGGGCAGTGAGGTTGGCGGCCCAGCAACAGGCGCAAATCAACTTGCTGGTGGAAGAGGCTTTGAAAGCGCCGGTGGGAGAAGAGACGGGGGCGGTTGTGGAGCTAAGACAGGCGCAGGAGGCTTATAGGCAGGCGTTAGCTGAGTATGAGGCGTTGTCGCCTTGGGAGGGGAGACGGGCGATTGATTATAACGAGTTGGTGGAGATGCCTCAATATCAGGCTTTGAATGAGGCGCGGAACAGGCTGTTTACGGCGCAGGCGACATACCGGATGGAGCAGGTGGTGCTGAACGCGGGGAGTGCTGTGGAGGGAGTGAGTGATTATTTGGCAATGGCAAAGCAGGGAGATGCGACTTCGCCGGAGTATATTCGGTATTTGAATGAAATGATGATTAAGGTCATTGAGTCGGAGGGTGGGTATAACCGAACTCAGAGGGAGTTGGTGGAGGGTGCGGTGAGCTTATTGAGAGAGCAAGTCAGGATAGGTGAAGAGTTGATTGGACTGGGAGATGAGGGTAATTTGACGCCGGAGCAGTTGGCGAGAAAGCAGGTATTATTAGGTGAATTGGAGAATAACCAGCGGGTTTATGAGGGGGTTAGAAAACAGATAGAACAAGCTGGCGGAGTAGGCACCATGATAAGAGAGGTGGTGCTGGGGACGCCGAGTGAGCCGACCAGACTGGCTCAGGCTTGGGAAGGATCGGGAGCAAAAGATTTGGTGAACTGGTTGAGAACGGGGGAGAGATCTAGTGAAGGGGTGATTAAAACTGGAGAGGTTGGAGGGGTGGAATACGAGCTATCGGCTAAGGGAAGAAGTAGGCAAGAGTTATTGATAAAAAAGGCTGAGGTTGACGATCCCCAGATAATCGAGGTGGCTCGGGCGGCTGAGGCTCAAATTGGAGATCGGATAGTGGTAGAAATGAGTAATGGTCAAACGGAGACTCGCATATTGGTGGTGGGCGAGGATGGGAATTTGACTACTAGGCCGGCTAGATGGACGGATTCATTGCCGGGGGCTGCCTTGGTAACTAGGTTGATGGCGAATGAGGGAGCGAGTTTGGAGGTGGAGGGGAGAATAACTGATTTGGGAGATATTAAAGTTTTGTCTGATGATGGTCAGCCGGGAATGTTGGGGTCGGAGGAGCTGGTGGGAGAGTTGGCAGGAAATGAGGTGGAGATAGTGAATGGGGAGGGTGAGGTGGTGGGGAGGCTGGCGATGTCGGATAGTGTGAAGAATATTTCTGGTGAGCTGAAGAATGGACTGCTAGGTCAGGAATCGGGAGAATATGGGGTGAGGATAGCGGGGACAGAAGGGGTGGGGGTGAGGTTTGAATATAGGGCGCCGACGGTCGAAGACGTGGGAAGCTTTGATGGAGGCTTGGTGGTGAGGATGGGAGAGAAGCAGTTGGCGTTGGGGAGTGAGTACAGTTTGGATAATCCAGATTTATTGTTGGATTTGGGTGAGGGAGCAGTGATTACTGAGGTGGATGGCGGCAGGCAGAGGACGTTTGCGGTGAATGTGGATGAGTCGGGCGGGGTGGTGTTGAAGCAGATATTGACTGATCCGTATAGGCGAGCTGATGGGAGCCGCATGGGCAGATTGCAAGTGTGGGTGGATAGGTTTAGGCAGGCAATAGATCCGGTGGAGTACCAGCAGTTGGTGATAGGAGAAGCGGCCAAAGGGATTATGGAGACCAGGTCTTTAACCGATGGGTTTGAGGTGGCAAATGTGGACGGCAGGCCGAGGGTAGTGTTGACTGATCCGGAGGGTGCCACACCAGTGCAAGTGCGGGCGGCTGAGTGGGTGAATAATGAGTTGTTTGTGAAGCTGGCTAAGGCGGCGGGGTTTGAGGACTTGAGGTTTAACCAGGCGAGAGATTTTGGCAAGGCGATTGCTGATGTTGAGAGTTTGAACCGGCAGGGGCCGATGGCGGACTACAACGGAATTTTGTTAAACTTGGCGACTGGCGGGGGTAAGTCAACGATTGTGGCACCGTTGATGAATAAGCTGGCTATTGCTTTGGGTGGGGTGGCAGTGCAGATGTATCCGGGAAATTTGTCGGCGGGGAATATTGATCATGCTTTGAGAATTGGGGAATTTTATGAGACTGAGTTGATAGTCTATCGGGATATTGGCGAGGAGGAGACGGCCTTTTACAGACTGAATAAGGATTCGGCTGAGTTATTGCAGAGGAATAGCAACAGCCTGACGGTTGAGCAAATTGCAAGCCTGAATCGGTTTAGGCTGGAGGGCAGTGAGGTTAAGGCTTTGGTGGAAGCGGCGGGATCGAAGGTAGGCGGAGTATATCAGAAAGGGCCAGTGATATTGACAGAGGGAAATAGTTTTGGTCAGGCGCTGAATTTGGTGAGAGAGTTTGAGTTGATTGGTGGAAGCGCAATGAACCCTTGGTCGGCTGAAGTAGCTGAGGCATGGATAACGATCAGGGAGAGTGAGTTCAAGATGGGGTCTTTGGATGAGATTGGCGAGTTTGCGGCGCAGTGGTCGAGGAGTTTTGGGGAGCAGGTGGAGATAGCTAAGTTAGGAGAGGAGGCGACGGCTTTGGGAGGGTTGAAGAGTGGAGAAGAGGCGGTGCGGGTGTTTAGGGAGACGGATGAGTTTGCCTTGGTGAAGGATGCGAGAGAGGGTAAGCTGGAAATTCCCAGGGATGCTTCGGGGAAGAGATTGGGGCCGATGTCGCAGGAATTGGCGGCAAGAATGGCGGATGAGGTGCTGAGAACAGTGCTTAAGAGAGGAGGGCTGGATGAGAACACCATGGTCTATAAGCGACTGGCAGAGTTGAGTGAAAGTTATGGGAAGCTATCGACAGAGGCTGAGTACAAGGCGTTTGTAGACGAGTTTGAAGCATTTGCCAGGATGCCGGACAGAGAGATTCCCTATACCGACCCGGCAGAGGTGGCGGCGGTGAAGCGGTTCTCGGCTTTGGCGGACACTTACCGCAACTCGGTGGAGGCGAGATTGGAAGTGTTGACGAAGGTGGCGGGGAATGACATTGTGTTTGACGCGGAAACTGGTCAGGTGGTGAATGCGGAACTAGAAGATCCTAATGGATTGTTGCCGCCAAACATCTATCAGCGCATGGCTTTGCAGGACGAAGGGGCGTTGTTGTTGAGTAAGTTAAATGGGCCGAAGGGGATAGATGAGGGTCAGCTGACAGCGGCCAGAGGCGCGGTAGGTGAGTTAAAGGTGTCGCCTAGGTCGTTTATTACTGACATGCAAGATGTAATGAGCTTTTTTGATTGGTTTGTGGCGATGGATGCGACCGATGGGATAGCTTCGGCCAGGTTGGGGTTGAAGCCGGTGAATGAGTCGGTCAAGTTGCATGCGCCGAAGGTGACGAGGTTGGCGGTGAATGAGAGTGGTTTGAGAGAGTTGATGGTAGGAGATGTTTGGGCTAAGTTTGAGCGGGGAGAACAGGCTTTTGTGGTGGATACAGGCGAATCGAGCTGGCAGTTAAGCGAGTCGATGGAGGATTTGGCGAGGCGGGTTGGGGCGAGGCTAGAAGAGGGAGAGATGGCATTGGTGGCGGAGATGGGGAAGGATGGTTTTCGGCTGAGGGCGGTGGATAGGAGTGGAAATTTGAGCGAGCTTTCGGGAGAGATTGTAGTAACTGACCCGGCAGGGAATGAAGTCAGGGTGAATTTGGGGTCGATCTCTAATGAGGGTGAATTGTATGCGGCGGCGAGGGGGTATGCAGATCAATATGGCGAGGTAGCGGGTATTTTGGCATATTCTAAAGCTTTGACTAGAGGATTGAATTACAAGTGGGCGAGCGCGGCGGCGACTGACATTTCGGAGATTATGGTAATGGGAGACACAAAACACGTGTTGGCTGACATTACCAGGCAGGCGGCCGGTAGATTGCGGGGAGTGGAAGTGCCGCCATACTCGATGTATGCCCTGACGGATGCGGAGACTTTGGCCCGATTGAGTGGGCTTTCCGAGGCGGCGAGAAATGCGGAGATGCTGAAAATTATTCAGGCAAATCAGGCGCGGTTTGAGTCGGAGTTGGCTTTTCAGCGGGGTCAGGCGGTGCTAAGAAACCAGCAGAAGGCGATCTTGTATGAGTTGGGTAGAATAGGCGGTCAGGTGGAGGGATATAACGAGCTCTTTGAAAAATATAGCGGGCAAATAAGCGATGCGGATATTTCCAGATATATTTCTCGAGAGGCAGATGCGATAGAGGTTTATTACAATGATTATCTGGAGTCGATGGGGCGGATTTCGCGGATGTTGGCGGAGGCTAAAGAACTGGGAATATCTTCCGGGCGGATAAATGAGTTGGCGAGAACTTATGGTCTGGGAGGCGAGGTGGCCGAGCTGGCTACATTCAGGCGGGCGGCGGGAAGGCAAGTGTTGGGAAGAGTGTTAGAGGGGCAGGAGGGACTGACGGTTGAGGGAGTGGCAAGACAAGCTGGGGAGCTGGGATTGGTGGATAAGTATGGGTTGGTTGAGGCCGACTTTGAGCTGGTGGCTGAGGGGAGGAGCGCGGTGGAGGGAGATACGACGCTGACAGGTAGGGCGGTGGCTTTTTTGGAGACGGCTTTGATTCCTGAGGTGTCTACCAGGGGAATGGTGGGCGAGCCGACTTATTTGGTAGCGGAAAGCACGGCTAGTGAGCTGGTAGCGGAGGCTAATTTTAGTGAAGCGGTGAGAGGGTTGGAGCTGGATCAGGTAACAGCTGAGGATGCGGCTCGAGTGGTGGGAGGAGCCTTGGCAGAGGCATTGGCGCCTCAGGTGAATAATCTGGCTTTGGCGATGTCGGTGGTAAGCCGGGGGGTGGGCGCGTTGGTGGGAGA
>RFGN01000004.1 GCA_003696645.1 Gammaproteobacteria bacterium
GGGGTAATACCCCCCCCCCCACTTTTTAATTCGCTTTGCCTTTCTCGCAATTTTCCTTCAAGCCATGATTGTTGAGCACATCCATGCCCAGGCACCTGCGCTTTGCAACCCTCCACAGGCCTTAACCAACGGAGATTTCGAGGACACAGGCACCTGTAATACCGGAGTGACCTGCAACCTCAAGGCATTCAATTCCAGCGGCTGTGGCGTACCCGGTTGGATTGAAGGCTACGGCACCCCGGACCTCTGCCAGGAATCCGGCAACTGGTACGCAAAAATGGAAACCCAGGGACTTGTTGGTGGCAATTGTGCAACAGAAGGTATCGTCCAAACGCTGAACCTTGTACCGGGTTGTGGTTATGAATTGTCATTCAGGCACCGCACCTTGTTACTTGGAGGAACAGGTATTGATATTCAGATTTACCTGGTAAGTGGGTTCACACACATTGATCCGGTTCCGGGTGGCCTGTCTCCTTGCCCTACTCCCGATCCTTCGTGGACCTTGATAGGCACCATTTCCAACTTCAACAGCAGCTCGTGGGTGACGCTTTCGCAACCATTTTCTTTTGTTGCCACCACTGCCACACCACAACTTCTTTTTTATCCGCTTCCGGTAGGTGGATCAGGAGCTTCCATCGAATGGAACCTTGACGACATCGAACTGCGCACCTGCACCTCTCCACTAACTCCCCAGTTTAATGCCGAACTGGTCTCCAGCAATACTTTTCAGTTTTACGACCAGACCTCAGGAAACGTGACAGCCTGGTGCTGGGACTTCGGCGACGGCACTTATTCCGAGCTGCAAAACCCGCAGCACACCTTTGCCGGAACGGGGCCCTACAACGTTTGCTTGACCATACTGGATGAAAACGGTTGCAAAGACCAGATTTGCCAGACCATCGGAAGCCCCTGCCAATGCGGCACGGCAAATCTTACGCTTTCGCAGAACACGACCTGGACCAACCAGTTCGTCAACCTCGGCAATACCCTCATCGTACCTCCCGGCCGCACCCTGACCGTGGATGCCAGCACCGTGAAAGTGGCCACCGGCTGCGGCATCATTGTGCAGCAGGGTGCCCGGCTCAACGTGCTGGAGGGTAGCACGCTGCGGGGCTGGTGTGACGGTGGCCTCTGGAACGGTGTCAGGGTGGAAGGTGCCGGCGGTTCGGTGAGCCACCCCGATATCAGCGCAATTGGCAGCGGGGGCGTGCCGGGCAGCTACCCGACCTCCGTCAATCAGCACGGAGCGGTGTATGCCTACGGCAGTGCCCAAAATGCCACCACCATCCGCGATGCTGAAATTGCCCTCGGCAACCAGGCCGGTTTTTCCTTCGGCAATGGCGGCATCATCTATGCCGATGGAGTCACTTTTACCGAAAACCGATTGAGCGGAGACATCCTGCCCTATCCGGCATTGGCTTCTCCCAACGCACCACCGGCATCACCCAACATCAGCCGCTTCACCAATTGCAGTTTTGGTTTGAACCTCGGTGCGCCGCCGAATGTACCCACGGCTCAGGGCATTCGCATCAATGGCAGCGAATCCATCCTCATCCAGAATTGCACCTTCGACGGGCTCGGTGACGATGCCATCACGGGCACCGATTACACCGCCACCATCAAAGGCTGCACTTTTCAGGGAAAAATGCCTGTGGCAGTTCGGGTGCAACACACACCCGCCTTCGCTCAGGCCTTTCAGTTCGTCATCGGCGGTGATGGCGCAGGCAACAGTTTTCTGAACACCAACAGCGGCGGATTCCTGTCCTTCTCCACGGGCGTGTCCGCCACGGGAGTGTCCAAAATCCGCATCTCCCACAACAGCTTCGAAAACACCCTCGGCATCAACCTCATGGGCGATGGCTCCGGCTACGACATCAGCGACAACAGCTTCAACAGCCAGACCAACGGCTGGTACGGAACCATTCTCAACCAAACAGGAGACGATGATAACAACAAAAGCCAGTGCAACGACTACGGCGGCATCAGCTACAGCGGCGTGGCAGCCTGGGGCAACAACGAAGGCTATGAGTTCATCCAGGAGACCTTCTCTACCGGTACCAATTTCGATGTCTATTTGACGCCCTACGCCACCGCACCGGGCAGCATCTTCAAAGGACAGGGCGCCGAAGGCGAAGCCGTTTTCAACCTTTTCCAGGATGACAAGGACATCCTCTCCAGCACCAGCCCGGGAGCAACCACCCAGTTTTTCTATTTCTACCCCGAAAATGAGGCGATGACCTTCCCGGATTTATTGCCAACCTGCGATTTGGATGATGGGTGCCTGTCATCTGTGAATAATTATCTTAACAAAAAGACCAGCAGTACTTTTGATGCTGACGGTTGCCTCAATCTCCCCGGCGTGGGTGGAGAGAGCGGTGGCACGGTCATTAACTTACCCGATGGCGACAGCATTCGCATCCCGCTGACACCGCCCATCCCCGGCATGAGCACTACGACGGGTACCCCGGTGTTACCTGACCTGGGCTGCGACACCACCACCTGCCTCGCCACCATCCGCTCCAAAATAGCGGAACTCCAGGGGATGATAGACGGAGGCAACACGGCAGGCCTGCTCAATGCCATTGGCATGGCCCCCGATGCCACTGCCACCAAAGATTCCCTGCTCGCGGCCAGCCCCTACCTCTCCGACGGGGTACTGCTGGCATACACGCAAAATACACAGACCGCCACCGCCAAAAAAGAGGAGGTATTGACGGCCAATGCCCCCCTGAGCGACACCGTGCTGTCAGCAGCCCAAGCGGAAATCTCTGCTTCCGTATGGCAGCAGTTGAAAGACCTGCGCGATTCGCTGTTCATCTCCGACCGCGAGCAACTGGAAATACTCACCGGCCGGCTGGTACGCATCAAGAACGAGGTGATGGGTGCTTTTTCCCGCGAATACCTTCGGAAAAACGACCGCACAGCCCTCGAAGCCATGCTGCTCGCCGACAGCTCTGACTACGCCAAAAGAAGACTGGCCGGTATCAGGCTGAAATACGGCGACTTCAGCGGCGCACAGAGCCTGCTCGATGCCTTCCCGGTCAATACGAACGAGGAATACGAGCACCACTACCTCCAGCAAATCAACCTCTACCGGCTAGCAGACAGTACCTTCACCCTGAGCCAGGTACAGGAAGATTCGCTCTACCTCATAGCCGGAGGCGCAACCCCCCAGGCACCGCTGGCAGAGGCCCTGCTGACGGTGTTGAGGGATACCATTTTCCCCATCGAACTGCCGGATGAGCCGGTGCAGGGGCGCAGCGTGAATGGACCGGAACACAGCAAATTACTCACGACACAGCAGACACTACTGGTCATTCCCAACCCTGCCTCAGGAATAGTGAAAGTAATCATGCCGGAAGATATGCCGGAATCTACATTACAAGTGTTCGACCTGAGCGGCCGCTTACGCTTGACAGCGAAAGCTGAAAATGGTGAAGCTGTTTTTGCCGTCTCACAACTGGAACAAAGCATCTACATCCTTAAAGCAATGGATGGTGAAAAGCATTATCAGACCAAATTGGTAATTCAACGATAAATTGATGAAGCCGGAGTACTTGTATATGTGCTCCGGCTTTTTTATAAAAATATTCAATCATGGGCATGAAAAATTATACTATCCTTTGTTTGATGGTAATTCCATTGTTGACTAACTCGCAGATAAATACATTTCAACAAAACTACGATGTTGATAATGGTACTTCCGACTCAGGTTACTATATGACTTCAGATGGAAATGATTTGATTTTAGGTAGTGGTACACTTTGCAAATTCGACAACATTGAATTGGGCTGCGATGGCTTATTGAAAGTGGACTCTCTAGGCCACCTCCTTTGGCAAAAAATTTATCATGCGTTTCCTTATAGCTTCGATGGCCGGAAAATCAAACATGCTCCAGGTGATGGTTTCCTGTTTTGTGGGTCGGCTTATTCTTTCACTGGTTTTCACCCTTTTTTAATGCGATTAGATGAGAATGGTGATTCGCTTTGGCTCCGGTTTTACGTAGATTCTTTGATGAGAAAAGCCGGTGATTTTGCAATAAAAGATGATGGTAAAATTCTGGTCTATGGTGCTGGAAGCATAGCTCCGAATTATCAACATGCTTTTGTTATGCTAACGGATATCAATGGAGAAAAAGAATGGGTAACCACAATAGATGTAAATTCACCACAATACAGAGGAGGAGACTTCCATCTCCTTGGCAACGGTGATATGGTATTTGGGTATAAAATTTCTCCGCTGGAAAATTTTAAGCATACCCTTGGCCTTACCCGTACCGACAGTCTCGGCAATGTACTGTGGACCAAAGAGTACCAAACCAACGAAGACGACTACTGCAACGCCTACATGACCCCCCTGCACAATGGCGGCTTTGTATTGGGGTATTGCATTGATACATCCAGTAGTTCGATTCAGTATGGAAAGCCACCAAAATTATTTGCCACTGACAGTTTAGGCAATTTGAAATGGACTTACACTTTCACCGGGGCAAAAAGGCGTACCATCACCCGATTGATAACGGCTTCCAATGGGGATATTATCGGTAGTGGATATCGCCTTATTGATGGCAATCAGTTTGGCTGGCTTTTCCGCCTCACCCAAGAAGGCGAGCTGCTCTGGAAGCGGGCCTACCGTCCGGAACAGGCGTGGCCCGGCAATATCCTGTCCGAGCTAAACGACGTGACAGAGACACCGGACGGTGGCATCGCCGCCATCGGCAGTATGCTCGACACCCTTCCCAATGGCACCATCAATCTGGATGTCTGGCTGCTCAAGGTAGATGCCGACGGCTGCCTCACGCCCGGCTGCACCGATTCCATCGTCACCGCCACGGTGGAGCGGCGGGGCGGGGTGCTGCACAGTGGGCAGCAGGTGTTTTTCCGGCTCTGGCCCAATCCCGTGAGCGGGGAAGCGCAAGTGGCTTTTTACCAGCCGGCCCCTCAAGGTGCCCGTCTCAGGGTGTTCAATGCACAGGGTATGCCGGTATCGGAGCAGGATGTCCCGCCCGGCAGCACAGCAGCCCAAGTGGACTTTTCAGGGCTGCCGGCAGGGCTGTACTTGGTGCAGTACCTTCGGCAAGGGCGGGTGCTGCAAGTGGAGAAGGTGGTGAGGGAGTAAGGGTCATGCATGCTATGTGGAAAGACGAACAACAGGCCTGCAAGGGAATTCTTGCAGGCCTGTTTCATTTCAAGGATTTCCGTAGGGGAAGGGGCCGTGCAGGCCCCTCGTCCTGTCATCGCATCAATCCCTCGCCCCCATGTACCTCAGCACAAGGTAGAGCAGCATGACCAGTGATGACAGAGCAGCCGAGACGTAGGTCATGGCGGCCCACCAGAGGGCGTCTTTGGCGCCGGAGTATTCACTGCCGTAA
>RFGN01000737.1 GCA_003696645.1 Gammaproteobacteria bacterium
GTGCCCTCCTGTTCAATCGGATTCTGTGTTGCCATGACGAAAAATGGCTTTTTGAGCGAATAGGTCTCTCCGGCCACCGTGACGGATTTTTCCTGCATCGCTTCCAGCATGGCCGACTGTGTCTTGGGCGTGGCTCGGTTTACTTCGTCGGCCAGCACGATCTGTGCAAAGATGGGGCCGGGTTGAAACTTGAACATCCTTGATGTCGTCCCGTCCGCGTTGCGGGATTCAATCACTATCGTCGTCCCGGTGATATCGGCAGGCATCAGGTCGGGGGTAAACTGGATTCGATTGAAGTCCAGCGAGAGGGCTTGGCTGAGGCTACGAATAAGTAGCGTCTTACCCAAGCCAGGAACCCCTTCAAGGAGGGCGTGTCCACCGACAAAAAGGCAAGTCAGCACGCCGTCAATGATTTCGCCGTGGCCTACGATCCGTTGTGCCACTTGGTTACGGACAGCTTGGTAATCTTTACGAAACGACTCAGCCTGCTGAAGTAGCTGTTCCTCGGATTCCTTATTGTGATCGGCCATGGGTCTCTCCTGACTATGGATTGATATTTCTACTACTTGGTGTCTGTCTGCTCCCTGGCGCGTCGTTTAGCTGCCAGCAATCTACTGGTCGTGTGGTCTTGTTCGTTCTGCCTCGAAGTCGTCTCGCTGGGGGCGGCAGGGGCTGCACCTTGATCTTCTTCTGTAGCCGCGCCAATGGTTTTGGCAAAGTCAGCGGAGGCTGTGAAAGACGGGTCCGCTTCGAACTTGCGCTTACTGTCTGTGGAGAGGGTGTGATCCAATTTGGGGGTATTACTTGTGATCTGCCTTTTGACATGATGTGTCAAAGCTCTTTCAGTTTCTGCCTGCCGGTTCTTTAATGCTGCCAGTGTCGATTCGGCTTGAATCTCACGCGGCCTCATGGCCAGTGATAATCGGGCGATATGATTTCGAGCCCATGCCCAGATGGAGACCGGATCCCATGCGATTCGTCGACTCGCCACATCCAGCAGGAATAACACTATCAACCACCACAAAAGCGTTCGCCACAGCGGGCGGACCGAGCGTGTTTCGACCGGGACGGAACGGTCAAACAACCCGGCAGAGGAAGATGTGACTGGATCCAGTATTCGGCCGTTGGTGATATCTGCGATCTGTTTCAGCACTGCGTCATTGGATGTAAAGCGTCTAAGCTCTTCGCCGGGAGGCCGGGCAGCACCCCCAAACACCGCCCTACGCGTTCCATCCGGCGATTCGATAAAGAGACTGACGACATAATTACCGCTCTGATCAGCGTTGGTCGTAACTTGATATTGCCCCGGCCCGACCTGTTCGAGTATGACTGGTTCTATCGAGTCGTCTGGTTTAAGGACACTGCCGCGAACGTCCAGAAAATTTCCAAATGATCCGATTTGCGACTCCCCACGGTATCCCGGGGTGTCGTTTACAAAAGCCGTGTCCAGCTGGACATGCAGCCGGCCATCGCGGATGAACACGAGAAGGTCGGCATCTCGTGTCGCACTAGGACGAGCGATCAGACGTATTGTCCGAGCCCAGAAATCCGCATATCCACCCCATGTCAGCCACGCTGTTGCCCAGCGGTTGGTTGCGTCCGACGTGAAGGCTGCACTGCGACCTAAGCCGACCTGCCAATGTGCAAAGACCGGTTCGCCTTCAGGGCCGACGATCGGCATGATCACACGCGGGTCTTGCTTCTCGCCGGTCAGCACCAAGCCTTTCAACATGGGTACCTGTGACAGATTGGCTGTAATCGGTGAACCAGTCGGCAGCACTGTGGGCGTAAAGGGAATTTCCTTGATCAGGTTCTTACGGATCGTTTTGGCCTCTTTGATAAAGACCTGTGGCAGGTTGGCGGGATTGGTGATGGCGTGATATTGGCCGTTACCCATGTTGGCCAACTGAGTGAGGAGTTGCGCATCGTGTCCATCGCCCACACCGATTGTTGAAAGGCTGATTCCGTTTTTGCGCATCTGTGCGGCCAGCTTGATATAACCACCCGGAACTGGTTCCATGCTGTGGCCATCGGTCAGGAGAATGATGTGTTTGATGGCCGCATCCTGCACGGTCAGCGGTGCAAGCTCCCGATATGCCATATCCAACCCGGAATAGATGTTGGTGCCGCCGCCGGGCTGAATGCTACGGACTTTCTGGGCTACGGATGCCGGATCCGTATTCATCTGCGTCTTGACGATTGAATACGCTTGGTCATCAAACGCCACCACGCCGACCAGGTCCTGTGGATACAAGGTATTGAGTGCCAGCACCGCGGCTTCGTTAGCCAGTTCCTGTTGAGTCCGGTTGGTTCCACCGACCGGCGACGACATCGATCCGGATCGATCGATAACAAGCACCAGAGCACCTGAAGGCAATATGGTTTGAGAGGGGATCTGGCAGCTGACTGGCAAGATATAACGATCCAGGTCAGAGTTGGTCCAGCTGCCTGCACCAAAGCTGTCTGGCCCACCGAGCATGAGCAGACCGCCCCCGAGATCGTGGACGTAACGGACCAGCATACGCTGTTGAGCCGGGGTGATCAGATCATACGGCACATTTTGAAGTACCACGGCGTCGTAACGTTGCAGGCCGTCCAAGCTGGTGGGCATTTCACGCGGGTCAGCGATTTCAAGCTCTATGCCGTGTACTGCCAACGCCTTAGGTAGGATCAGCCCGCTTTCGCCACCCACGTTATCGACGAATAGAATCCGCCCTTTTCCCGCCACCAGGGTAAATGCCTCAGCCTGATTGTTGACCGCCATCGTGTCTTGGCCTTTGGCGGGTTCAAA
>RFGN01000738.1 GCA_003696645.1 Gammaproteobacteria bacterium
CAGCGCACGCCCCGGCGGAAGGCGGAGTTCAGGGCTCGGCAGCGACCGGTCCCGCGGAAGCCGTCCCTGCCGCCTCAGACCGGAAAAGCGTGAAGTTGATCAACCCCAAAGGAACCCAATCCATGACCAAGTAAATCACACAACCTGACAATACCTCACCAATCATGAATGTTATGTGCACTGCCACTGTTGCCTGTCCATGGCAAGGCGACACGATGTATGAATGAAAAACAGAATGTGGCAGACAGCCTGCAATCAACGGCAGGGCGTGATGATCTTCTCGCGGCTAATGGGCGGGACGCCCCCCTTTCAACGGGACGGTATCGGAAGGCATTCCGAAAATATTCGATGTCGCACCGGGGACGTGCGGCACGGGCTTCACCGTCAAGTCAGGGATATCACTCGAATCTGCTATCACGATTGTCTCACCGGCTTTAAGATCGATTTCGAAGATACCGCCTGAACGTGGTGTGATATCGAACCGTCGCGCTCCCTCAACCTGAACAGGTTGCTTGAGGTCGGTCATGATCAGGCAGCGTTCGCCGGCCTCGCTGGTGATACGAATCCATTGAGTTATGCCATCCGCACGTGAAGCACTGACAAGAAATGCCCCTTCTGCACGCAGGTTGTGGAAAACCACATCATCCCAGGCTTTGGGCGTAGCTATGAATACTTTAATCACACTCTGCATTACAGGCGATCTATTGGGATCGGTGTGGCTTTGCAGCAGCATGTCGTGGATCGACTCGGTCGCGGCCAAGGGCGTTTCGATGACCGGCCCGTTTTCTTTGTACATCGTGTTGGGTTGGATGTAATCCTTGAGTTGATTGAGCAGGTCAAGGGCCCGATCACCGTCGTGGAAAAACCGTGAGTACATGCAGGAAGCGGCCAGAAAGGTGTAACCTTGCAGTTCGTCATCCAGACTCAACCAGTGTTCGATCGAACGTTTCGCCAGCTCTCTTTCTTCTTCGATCTCGGGTTGCAGAAGCCCAAGTGGGAAGATTGAAAATAGATGAGAAAAATGGCGATGGCTCTTATCAAAGGGTGTATCTCGGCCGACTCGTAAACCGGATTCATCCACGGGAGGGGGCGTGAGATGTTCGAGGACGTCCCGCCAGTCAGGTATACGCTCGTCCTCAATTCCTAAGCGTTCGGCAAGAGACAACAGGGTGGCACATCCCCATCGAAGCAGGGCCAAATCGTAGTTGGCGTCGCGTGTGGTTCCCTGGCCATATTCCGGCGAGTGGGTGGGGAGCAGGTGGATGGTGCCGTCGTCTTCACGTTCCATCAAGTAGAAGTAGAAGTTCACCGCTCCGCGCAGCATGGGATAGAGCCGATCCCGCAGCATGTCCTGATCCATGCAACAGCGATAATGACGGAAGTAGTTATGGCAGACCCAAGTCAAGTTGCCGGTCTCCCATCCGGCTGAAGTTCGGG
Source organism: Gammaproteobacteria bacterium (assembly GCA_003696645.1). GTDB lineage: Bacteria > Pseudomonadota > Gammaproteobacteria > J025 > J025 > J025. The sequence continues at coordinate 1,438 of RFGN01000738.1, forward strand.
AATTCAGGTCAACACATGAGGATGCCCGGCCAATCCCCAGCGCGTCCCGACGACAGAGATCGGGCACATTCATCCGCAGTGTGGCGATGCTGTCATCCAACTTGGTATACAGCGATTCACCGAGATCACCGCGATTGGAGGTAAGCAACGGCCAATAGCTCAGCTGTACGTTCAGGTTCCAGACGCACGTCGGCCAAGGTGTGCTGGTCAGCCATGGCCCCTGAGAATCAATTAAAGCACGATCGCTCCTGGTAGCGGAAGCGATCTTGTACATCTGGATCCAGTAGAAACTTTCCCAATATGGATCGCTGATTGAGACAAAGCTCCTCGGAAAATAGTCGTGCCACCAGGCGCGGTGCGATTCAATCCATCCGTCCACATCCTTGGCGGCTATATCCCGAACCGTCTGTATGGCGTGTGACGCAGCCCCCTTACGAGGCCAGCTGTTTGCAACGGTCGCCCATAGTCGTCGGGTGCCGTCACCGTCGCGCTGTTCGGTCCATGCGGTGGCATAGTCACCGCCTGCCAACAAATCCTGAACCGCACAATGAATGCCCCCTTCACATGAAACCACCGGTTCGGGCGGCGTGTGGGCTTTCAGCCATTCCCGGGATACGTGAACGGGCTCGTAAAATTCCAGACAGGGAGAAACCCCGTGCTTGGGCCGGAAGGAAAGATCAGCGTCGATTTCCTCCCCCTCGGCACGGACTTCAATGAGTAATCCCATGTCGACAGAATGGATCAGGGAACGCCAGCGGATCACTCCACGGTCAGTGACGATTTCGCCACGAGCTTCCGCGTTCCAAAGGTCCAAGCGCATCTGCTCTTGCCGAACGTTACCCACCGGGCTGAGAAGAAAGTCTCCGATAGGCAGACGCGGGTCCGCCCAGTCGAACATGGGAATCTGGAAATGGGCGGTGACATCACTTCGGCCCATCTCCCAGCGCAAGGACCCGGATGCGTCCTTGTAGATCATGGCCCCCAGCATGCCGTTTCCAAGGAAGGCACCCTGTTCCCACTGTTCACCAATGTCTGTCCAAGTCAGGTCGTGTCGGGCGAGGAAGGCCGGCCAATCTATGTTGCAAACGATCACGTGTCACTACTTTCTGACAATTAACGCAGGTTCATCCGACCCGGGCAAAGGGTCAGTGCGTATCATTAATCTTCCGGCACCGGGTGAGGCGACTGACCGGGAGGATACAAGCCTATTTTATCGAACGGGATAATCTCAAAGCCGGGAATCTGCTCGTAAACCGAGCTGTTTTCTTTCAATTGAAAATTCAGATTATCCGGGTCCACGAACTGGGAATAGTCGCCCTGAACGATGTAATTGCGGTCAGTGTGTGTATAAACTTTTCCGCCTCCATAGACATCCATGATCCAAGGGTACCTTGTTCGATAAGGCGGCTTGGAGACATCGACATCCTCAAACAACCGTCGATGTCCAAGGGACGTGTCGGTCGGGTCGGGGTTCTGTTTGTGCATGAATTCGTAGATCAACTCGGTGTTGCCGTATTTAGCCTTTGGCCCGCCCCTGCCACCGCTTCCCTGGAGTTGCAGCAATGGCGGACAGTCGATGACGATGTTATTCACGATATGTGAACCACCGCCCCGGAAAAACTTCACCACTCCTGTGCTGCCTGCCTTATAGAATACGTTCCCCCATATGGTGGCGGTATTCAATGAGCAGTCGTCGAAGAAGATAGCCTGAACGCCATGGCTCTTCTCATGTTGGTTGTAGATGTCATGGAAAAAGTTGTAGCGGATGATTGATCCGGTTTCGCTTGGGTTGCGTCCGGCATAGATGGCGCCCTGGTCGGACATATTTTTCAGAACGTGATCAATCTCATTGAATTCGATGAGATGATCATTGCCATACATCAGAATTGCCTGACCATCACAATCGTAGAGATGGCAATTACGGATGACATTCCCAACGCCCGTAATCAGAACCGGTGGTTTGTATTTCTTGTCCCAACGGTTGACACGGGAGATGTCACAGTTTTCCACGACATTGTTGCCGGGAACCAGAGTCCTGCGGTCACCACCACCCAACAGGATACCCCCGGCACCGGTGTCGTAAATCGTGCAATCAATGATGGTGTGATGGGTACCAGCCAGACGGTTCCATGCGGTGTGCAAGTAGCCATAGTTTGCCTTGGCCCCGTAGATTCGGGGGGCGGGGACAGATTGAAAGTCCGGCATGCCATGGGTGTACATCCCGCCGGGTGGACTGGTAGCGCCCTGCCCCATCTGAACCGCCAAGATCCCCAGGTTGCGGAACAGGCAACCACGAATCGTGTTGCCCGTACCACGTTCCATGTAGATGCCCGTGCCACGAGCGTTTTCAAATACCAGACCCTCAATACACAGATGGGATGCGTTCTCAATGGCGAACAGGGGTTCTTCCGTCAGCGAGACCTGAATCAATGCGTCGGAAGGATTCACCCCGTCGGGCGGGAAAAAGTACAGGCGGCCGGCCTCACGATCAATGTAATACTCGCCGGGCTGATCCATCTCGACCAACAGATTCAGTGCCCGCCAACGGGTAAAATCTCTGCGCACAAATCCGTACAGGTGAGGTAGAGCCGTCTTTATTGTGCCGTTTTCCAGATCCAGTTTTTCAACAGGTAAAAGGTCATCAGCAAAGCCGTTGTTGAAGTGGCCTTCGATATACCACTCTTTCTCGTCTTTCCATCGTTTGGCCCGATCCACTTCATATTCAAACACCGCGCCCCGATTACTGGTATCACCAAAACGAGGCACGCTGCCCTTGTCGATGACCTTGCCCATGAGGATCCCAGGCTCGTTGTCGTTCGGCCAGCGTGATAGCTTCATAGGCTGACCATTGACAAACAGCTCCAGCGGTGCAGGCCAAACGCCACGCGCAAAACCCCGTGGCCCGATACGGCCGAAATCCGAGATGCCCAGTGCATGAAGGTCAATCACCCTGATCCTATCCCGAACATCCGGAGCGAGGTATTTAAGTACCTCGGATTCAGCTTCTGCACTACTCACATGAGCCGGATCGATAATCATGCCGCCGTCTATGACACTTTGATGTGCTTTCGACGCCCGGTAAATAACCGGATGCTCCGGGGAGCCGGAATCTCGTTCGTCCAACTCAAATGTGTGATCCAGAAAATAACGGCCGGGCATCAATGTCACGATCACGGTTTCCTTGCCCGCATACTGCCGGGCAAGATCCCGCGCCGCTTCGAGTGTACGCAGAGGTTGATCCTTCGTGCCCGGAGAAGCATCGGACCCCGTCGGCGAGATATAAATCTCGTAGCCATACGTGACATTGGGACAAGAAAGACAACATATCGTCACTAAAACACCCAACCATCGACCAATCTCCCGACCCACAGGCGTGCTTATTGCCCACATGATGATGCCCCAATCTCGCTATGGTTTGCTGATGAACCTGCCTTCCGGTTGACAGCCCCGGGGATGACCCTAAACCAGCAATGCAGGAAGTTAAATATATATAAATTTAACCTATTTTAATCCCACTTTAACAATGGGCCGCCCAACGGTCAATCCCCTAATAAGAAAAAAAGTCGCCGCGAAGGGCTGACTCCCGCAAATAATTAACACACATGCTTTTACAGGACTTTATACCTCCATAGGCCATCGAAAGCCACATTGAACCGGATTTCACAGAAGGCCTACTGGGATCACCGACCGCAAGTTTCATACGTACCCTTGGCAGACATGAAAAACAACCCCTAAACCAGCCCTTCTTCCCCCAAGACCTTAATGATCGACTGCTTAACTAGTTAAGCAGCCACATGCCGCGCTCGTTCTTAGCTATTTAACATTAGAAAATCTGGATAATAATATCACACTATTTCCCTAATAATCTATTTTGCATGGCATTACAGTATTTACGCAAATGGGTTAATTTCACTACCATTTCACCATTCTTTGGATTATACTTACGGGAGTAGTGGCGTTCCAAGGAGCCACGCGAGTGCATACCCGCCTAAGAGGTCTGCTGTGAAGCCCAACAGCCGAAAGAAGAATGATCAGTACGCGGATATTGCGGCGCAGCCGGAGGTCTATCGTTCAGACAATCTGTTTACTCCGGAACCGCTACCGCTGCCGGACAGAGTACTCCCCCTAACCTACGAGGCCTCCACCGCGCCGACACTGCCCGACAAGATGGAAACCGTGGAGGCGTTCGAGAAAGCCTTGCAAGAATACGAGGAGCGTTACCGCCCTTTTTTGCAAGACCTGGCGCCTGAGCTTCCGCCGTTACGTAAACGGGTCTATCTCAAGCAGTTCGAGTACCTGCGTGACGGGCATGGGTTGAATCATGAAAATGAGGATGCGGCGTGGGAGACGGTCACTATCCCGCATTACGGCGGTCCGGTCGGCCGTCACACGTCGTGGTATCGCACCCGGTTCCAAGTTGATGCCGAAGACCTGGAATCGGGTCGGGCTGTCATGATCCGATTCAAGGGCGTGGACTATCGCGCCCATGTTTTTGTCAACGATCAATACCTGGGATCACACGAAGGCTTTTTTGCCCCCTTCGGTTTCAACGCCGCCGCTTATCTTCAGCCTGGAGAAAACCGGTTGTCGGTTCGGGTGGAAAACGAAGAAAAAGGTGAAAAGATCTACGCGGCGACCGGCCCGGGCTGGGATGAACCCGGCGTCGGCTGGCATCATTGCCCCCCCGGGATGGGGATCTTTCAGGATGTGTATGTTGACATCTGTGACCCGATCCATATCCACGACGTGTTCGTGCGTCCCCTACCCCAACACAACAAAGCCGAGGTCTGGCTTGAGGTTTCCAACCTTGGAACCTCTTCGCAAGCCATCTGGTTCGACCTTTCTGTGTACGGCCAGAACTTCGAAGCCACGATTATTGAGCACCAGCCATTCCATCCCACCGACACCTACACCGTGGGCGAGGGCGATAGCCTGCATGAAGCAAAGGCCTTGCGCGAAGGGGTTTTAGGTAATCACATACAACTGCAGGCAGAGCCCGGAATCAGTTACTACAAGTGCCAACTGGATCTGACAGGTTTCCGATACTGGACCCTCGAAGAACCGTGGCTGTACCAGTTACAGGTTAGGTTGCTGGGAGAAGACGGCCAGATCAAGGATGCGGTGGCCCAACAATTCGGGATGAGGTCTTTCGTCATGGACGAAGACTGCAATCCCAAGGGGGTATTCCGCCTCAATGGGAAACAGGTCCGCCTGCGTGGCGCCAACACCATGGGATACATGCAGCAGGATGTGATGCGGGGCGATTACGATCAACTGATCCGAGACATCCTGATCGCCAAGCTGTGTAACCTCAACTTCCTTCGGCTCACCCAGCGTCCCGTTCAAAAGGAGATTTACGAATACTGCGATCGCTTAGGCATCATGCTTCAGACCGATTTGCCCCTGTTCGGATCCCTGCGGCGATCCAAGCTGATGGAGGCGGTCAAGCAGGCTGGGGAGATGGAACGGCTGATCAGAAGCCACCCGTCCAACGTGTTGGTGTCCTATATCAACGAACCAACCCGCAACGGTGACAACGCACCGCACATCAATGTCGACCGAGAAACGCTGCATCGCTTTTTCGAGGCGGCGACCATCATGGTTCGTCACGAAAATCCGGACAGAGTCATCAAGCCGGCGGATGGGGATTATGACCCGCCGATCCCGGGCTATCCCGATCGACACTGCTACACGTGCTGGTACAACGGGCAGGGCGTGGATTTCGGGAGACTCCACAAGGGGTATGGGCAACCGATCCAACCCGGTTGGTACTACGGGTGCGGAGAGTTTGGTGCTGAAGCGCTCGATCCGGCGGATCTGATGCGTCGACGTTATCCCCAAGCGTGGCTGCCGATAAACCGGGAAGACGAAGCCGAGTGGACGCCACACCGGATCCACATGGCTCAAACCGGCAACTTCTACGGTTTCTTCTACCAGAAACCTCGCTCTTTCCAGGAATGGATCGATGCCAGTCGGTCGTGGCAGGCCTGGGCCATGAAGATGCAGATGTCGGCGTTCCGTCGTCAGCCGCTGCTGAACTCCACCGCCATTCACCTGCTGATCGACGCCTGGCCGGCAGGATGGATGAAGACCATCGTGGATTGTGAACGTCGGCCCAAACCCGCGTACTTCACCTACCGCGATGCTTTGACCCCACTGATGGTAAACTTGAGAACGGATCGGTTCTCCGGATACTCCGGTGATGTAATCCCGGTCGAAGTGTGGGTGTGCAATGATCGCGACGATCAACCTGACGGGTTGGAGTTGCACTACTGGGTTGAAGACGACGGCAAAGTGCTTGCACACGGCAACACGAAGGCGTCGATCGCTCGCTGTGGCCCCGAATGCCAGGGTGTGTTGAATCTCAAACTACCGATTTTCAACAAGCGCCGTCCGGTAACCGTTCGAGTGGCCTTGTTTGATCCGTTCAAAGGTAGTTTCTGCCATCACGACAGCTGGACGATCGAGGTCTATCCCAAACCGGAATCCATCCCGCACAGGCGGGCTTACGTGGCTGGGCGACCGGGAGAGACGGTGAGTTATCTCGCACACCTGAACTGGATTAAACCCACCTCAACCCTCGGGCAGGACGAGTCGGCTCTGATCCTGATTGAAGATTACGAAGGATACGCGGCGGAACGAGAAGCCATTGATGCGGCCGTCCGTCAAGGGGCGTTGGCGTTGTTCCTTCGGCTTCCCGGTGGCGAGTACGGTATTGGTGATTCGCTGGTGGAAGTTCGGCCGAGCGCCATGAATCCCCTTCATTTTGCAGACTGCAGCACAGGTCATCCCGTGGTTCAGAGTTTCAAAGCCAACGATTTCCGGTATTGGTACGATGAATCGAAGGACTACATCTGTCCGATTATTGATAACACATTCACTTCGGACAGGTTTACCCCAATCCTCAGTTCGATCAACGTCGATCAGAATGCCGAATGGGGCCCGGCCATGGCCTGCGGAGAGATGCCGTATGGATTAGGCCGATATGTTGTCTGTCAGGTCGATCTGGCGCACCGTCTTCTGACTAATCCGGCCGCGGCCAGGTTCACCAACAGGCTGTTGGGGGCAGCGGGACGTACGACACCGGCCATCGGTCACCCGGAAGTTACGATCACCGTCAAGACCGCTTCACAGCTCACACCGTAAAACGAGCCGTCCATCTATGGAGCCGGGGCTTCTTTACTTTCATCACACGAGGCAATCATGTTTGATTCTTCCGTAAAGCGAAACAGGCTGTCATTCGCGCTCATGGCAATCATGGTTATACCCGCGTTATGCTTGGCAGACGATGGGTGGCGTAAGCCCGCTGTTCAACCCGAAGTTCACAGGTTGATATTGGCTGTCGACGTCGATCACGATGCTTTTGAAAACCACTTCAAAGGATCAGAGGAAGAACTGGATCGTCGTTTGCGAGAGGAATTCATCCCGGCCTTGAACGAAGCGTTTACGCCGGAGACGGGGATCCTGTGGGAGCTTGGTCCGGTCGTGGCAAGACCGAACGTGAACGAATCTCCCTATGCTGACAGTCATGATGGATATGAGATATACCGTCGGTTAAGGGAGAACTGGGAGCCAAGGGACGATGAGTTCGACCGCGTGATATGTTTTACGGACAGAAGGATCGGCGTGGCGGGCCTGGCGGGGGGCAAGTGGACCGTACTGACCGGTGTCTGGGGTGCGTGGTGGCACGAGCTGTCACACACGTTCGGCAATCCGCACGGCGGTCGCGGCACATTGGAGACCGGCTCAATGAGTCAGCGGAATGATCGCAGACTCTTGGAGCTGGAAAAAACACATCGTTACACCGACACCGAGGTCGACTCGACCTGGCGGATACTTGCCGAAAATGCGGATCGGTTTGAGCGGGTGCAAGGCCCTATTGATCCATACCCGCCGTATGCCCGGCTCGATCTTGCAGTCATAGATTCACGCACCGAGTCATCCATCATAATTGACCCGCTGGACAACGATCATGACATCAACGGGGACCGAATCCGTATATCTTCATTTGATTCGATCACCCGTTTCGGGGGAAGTGTTAAAAAGACAATCCGCGAGGATGACGGAGTGGAGGTACTTCGCTACACACCGCCACCCGGCGGCCGGATGATGCCAGACCGTTTCATGTACACACTGGAAGATGAATCAGGAAGAACGAACCGGGGGCACGTGGTCGTGCAGGTTCTGGGCACGTTCGACAAGGACACCGAGTACGAAATCACACACACCGAAGAAGGACGGGCCATTGCGGGTGAAACCGACGGAAAGATCAACATAGGTATCCATGGTTCAGACCTGAACGCGATCGCCCCGTTGATCCGCTGGAAACTCGAACCTGCGGAAGAGGGCGGCTTCTATCTTCATCACGTTCATACTGGTATGTACCTGGGATACGCCGGCCCACGACCAAGTGAAGGTGCGGAGGTGCTTTTCATTGATCCGGCTGAAGGCCAAAACCCCCCACGATGGACGATCACCCATCACAGTGGCGTGTATTTCACGCTCCAGCCTTATGGCTCGGAACTCAGGCTGCTTTCACCATACCCAGCAAGCACACCACTGACTTTAGGACGCCCCAAGAACGAAGTTGATAAAGGATATCGCAGCCAATTCTGGGTTATCGATCCACTTCAATCACCATGATCACATGTGGCATGAGGCCACGGTTTATGATGCCATATTGAAAACACCATTGGCGATACTAAAGCGGCCCGTACATTCTTCTCTGAATTACATTGCCTTTTCTTTGGATGGGAAGATCATGCTGTTCATGTCGAAGGCGTGCAATTGAAACCTCTGGGGTCGACTTCAAACCAGACATGAGTCGGGCCGATATTGATCCAATCACCTGCACCGGGAAAAACAATTTCTCGACGTTCTCATCTCGCCGATATCGGTCTTCCTCTTGAATCGGGGAAGCGGGGAAACAGGAACGGGTAACCGGCCTATGGAAAAGGCCGCCAGCCGATCAAGGCGGGCGGCCTCAATAGAAGGATCACTGAGTGTGGGCACGATGGGTCAACGGCGACGCAGAGCAGCCAGACCTCCCAGACCCAGCAAGCAGAGGGATGCCGGTTCGGGCACGGCAGCGGCCGGGGGCGGCGTGCCGGCGTTCCAGTTCCCCAAAACAATATTGAGGTCCGCGATACCTACGAACGCATCACCAGAAGGATCCGCCGCTGCAGGAGCCGGGGGCACGTTCAGATTCCAGGCACCAAGGATCAGGTTAAGGTCACTGATACCAACGAACCCGTCGTTGTCCAGATCACCATCCAGAGAGCCGGGATTCAGCGTCACGTCAAGCTGAACATTGTCGACCAATGCACGGCCCACCGGCGGGTCCGCCCCCATCAGGATCATCAGACGAACCGTGGAATACGGTGCGGTCGCGGTCAACGAGTCGGAAAGCTCATTGGGGCCACCCGATGTTCGGTCGGTTCCTCCGAGGTTTGTCGCGCTGGCGCCGGTCAACTCGGTAATGGTGGTATCGTCGAAAACGAGGAAGGTACGGAAATCCGCAGAGGTCGATTGATCGCTGCCCGCCAGGTAGGAAACATCAAACACATCGCCCGCGGAACCGGCAACGGCATAGGCGTCGGAGACCACCGCGACTTCACCGGCGTTCGTAAACGCCTGACCACCGGGAGCATCCGGGTCGTCAAAACCGTACAAACCGTCGATCCCGAAAGCGCCGTTACCTGCGTCAGCAAATGTACGGTAGACCGTCCACCCGTCAATCACCACGCCGACGCCATCGGTGATGGTCGTAAAATCGGCCAGATCATTAGGCGCTCCGTACTGATAAATGTCATACATCACACGGGGGCGTTCCGGGATGTAAATCGGAACGTCGAAACGGTTGACCAGACTGGTCTCATTAATACTGGTGACTTCGAATTCACCATTTCCCAGACCAATGCCGGCCGTGATCAGTGTATCCGCCTGCGTGACGTTCGAGGTCATCATGACCGCAGGCACCGCCAAACATAACAGGGACCATTTTCTCATTCGGGAAACCTCCATTTAGAGTTTCAAAGGTGACTTGCTTAGTCTCGTATCCCACCTCCGCGGCCCGTCAATCCGATCAGACAATGCCGAGAGGAAGATCACGCCTTGCCCAAGACCGATGTTCAATCGGGTGAGGGCCACGGGGGAGGGATATTCACTTGCGAATCGATCACATCAACACTGACCACTCAATCAACGACGCCGAAGCATCGCCAGCCCTCCCAGCCCCAACAAGGCCAAAGAAGCGGGTTCAGGGACGAGGGTCACATCCATCTGAACATTGTCCACCAATGCCCGGTTCAGCGCCCCGCCGGCATTACCGGTGATCATCAGGCGAACGGTCGAATATGCCGCAGGAGCCACAAGCGTATCGGAAAGCTCATTGGGGCCGCCAGCGGTGCGATCCGTACCGCCAAGGTTATCCGCCGCAGCGCCAGCCAGTTCGATGATCGTGGTGTCATCAAAAACCAGGTATGCACGGAAATCAACCACGGAACTTTGATCGCTGCCGGCCAGGAACGACACGTCGAATTGATCACCGGCGGAACCTGTCACGGCGTATGCATCCGACACCACCGCGATTTCACCCGCGTTGGCGAAAGCCTGCCCGCCGGGGGTCGATCCGAACGGGCCGGGCGCGAATCCGTAGAGACCGTCGACGCCGAAGGCCCCGTTGCTCGAGGTGTAATGCGACCGGTAGATGGTCCAGCCGTCAATCTTCACCCCGATCCCGTCGGTGATGGTAGAGAAATCTGCCAAATCGGTCGGCGCCCCAAAATTAGCGGAGTCGGTCATGGCCCGGGGCCGATTCAAGGCGATGATGGGTGAACTGAGTGTGTTGACCAGTGAAACCTGTGACGCGTCCGTAACATGGAACTCCCCGTTACCCGACCCGAGATTGGGCCCGATCAGAGTAGCCGCGTCGCTGGTGTTCAAGGTCACCATCAGAGCGGGGGCTGCCAACAACATTGCGGTCAAACTTTTCATCGTAACTCCTCCTCCAAAACTATGGACATGGTAAAAATCAAGTACACGCCAATCGCAGATAACTAAACGAATCTCAACTCAAGCAATACTGAACTGACGACACGGGTATTACCCGCACCAAGACTAGTTAATTTAACCCACCCGTAATTCCTCCCATTCATCTGCTTTACGACCCGTATTATGCCGCAAACATGCATGTATTTCAAGAGTAAATTGAAGATTTTGATATGTTAAATTAACTCATTTAACCTCCCAGAACTGGCTGTGCCCCACAGACTTGTGCGCAAACGCGGTCCAACGGGTAAATTTTGGGTATGCGTTATGAAGACCTGCCCGAGTAACCGCAGACCCCAAAAAAAGGTGGGATCCGCGCCTTTATTCGATCATCCAAGGCTGGATCGGATATCGGAGATAGGCCGTTGCCTGGTCGTAACGACCACCCGTTGAGGGTGTATCACGGTACCGCTGGTAGAGGGCTGAACGATACGTGTCGGGGTTCGGAGGATGGGGCCGGTAGACACTTTGATACAGGCCTACTTTGTCAAGATCACAGGCCCGAAACCCGGGGATCGGCTGAAATCCGGGTTTGAGACGGAAGTTCAGACGGGCCGGGTCGACAAAATCGTCCATGCTGATCTTCATGGGGGCGTTGTATTCAAACGTATCCGGCAGATCTTCCATGGTGGGCTTGATACGCGGTTGATCTTCCTCCAACAGACTCCAGTTCGGGTGGATATGGACTACCGCATAAGGGTCGTCTTCCCGAACTTGATCGCTGTAGTTATTCAACATCGACCCGTAACTCTGCGCAAAGGGATTCTCATTCATATATCGAGCAAAGACGGGGAAGGCTTCGCTCCAGGGCGGTCTGTTCCAGCCTTGCGGGCCAACGACCTGCTCCACGTTATAGATCACGTCTTCTTTGCCCCCTCGAGGATAACGCCCACTCTCAAAGTGACGGGCAATCTCATCAAAAGCGGCCTTGACCTGTTCGGGGGTGCTGGGCATATGCGAAGTCCACCAGATCAATGGGCAATCCAACACGATATTGTCCCGGATGTGGCTGTTCGGCCCGCCGAACGCGATCGCACCACGCCCGGTCTTGTAAAAAATATTGCTCTGGTAAGTTGTCCCGGTTCCCCCATCATCATTGCGCGCCGCCATCACGGGATAGCGCGTCGGCTCCTCCATCATGTGATGGAAGAAGTTGTTCTCAACACGGTTACCGTTGCAAAACTTACTGGCCCCCTGGTAGAGCACATTCCAGTCACCCATCTCCCAACCCACATTGAAGAATTCGTTGTTGACAAAGTCGATGTAAGCGCCCGAGTAAGTGATGCCGGCGTTGGTGTCGTGATAAATGTTGTTGGTAAACCGGATCCCGCATCCGCTCAACCCGACCCCGCCGTATCCTCTTAAACGGATATGATGAAAATCGCAGTTCTCGATGTAATGATCCGCCCGGATCAGGTTTCGCAGATCACCCCCATCGATGGTCAAGGCGTTATGCAGGTTGTAGAAATCACAAGCGTTGAAGCCGTGTCGGCTACCTCCCACGACCCGAGCCCCTCGGCCTATGAAATTGCGAAATATACATGAAGCGATTGTGACGTCGTTACCACCTTCGATCGACAGGCCCAACTCGCCTCCCCCCTCGAAGATGAACCCACGCAGGATGATGTGCTGCGCATCCTGAATGCGCACCATGACCGGGCCTCCAGGGATCATGATCCGGGCCTGCTCGATGTCAGGATCGATCGGCCAGAGATAGAGCTTCTGCTCTTTCCGGTCGTAATACCACTCACCGGGCATGTCGAGCTCACACAAGATATTTTCAAAATAGAGTCGGCGATTCGGCGCGAATTTCGGCTTATCATTAGGGTTGGCAAAACCACCACGGTAGCGAACGCCCCCGATACCGTAGCGCGTGGAATCCAGCAGCTGAATCACACCGTCCTGACTGACGCGTGCAACCTGATTCGCGTCTTTGGTCCAATCGGTGCTGAGATACCCATCCTGCCGAATATCCTGCGTGCGTTGCAGTTCGCGACCCCACGCAGCAAAGTCCGTTTTTTCCACGGTCGTAAACTTGCCGCCTATCGGTTTATCAAAACTATATTCAGGCTCTTTTTCACCCGCCTTCAACCACCGCAGTGTCGGCCCCATATCGATAACCTTGTCCAGGTGCACAAAGCCCCTGTTGGGCCAACGAGCCAACTGCAGGGTGTATTCGTTCCAAGTCAGCATGCCATATTTCCCGTGCCCACCCGAAAACGCACCTGCAATGAGCTGATCTTGAGACGTTTGAGACGTTTCAGACCCTCCCGGGAATGCTTTCGCCATGGACGTGCCCGCCAGATCAGCCACTATGACGTGACCTCGCGCCTTGGGATTCAAATAAGTTAATTCCCGGCTATCAGGCTCTCGAAACAAGTCCGTGGGGACACGGACGCCGGTGGTAAGAATGACCTGCTCACCCTCAGCCACGCGATAGGTGATCGGGGCGTTGGCACTGCCGCTGTCCTCCGGCCCCAGCACCAACGGGCCCTCCATACGATATTCACCCGCATGTACGATTACCGTGTGAGATTCTTGACGATCCGGGTTCTGTTGGCGATAGCGCCGGATAGCATCCCGAGCCTGACTCAATGATGAAAAGGGCTGTTCTTGCGTACCGAGTTGATCCGGGCTACCTGCCGGAGAAACATGCCACTGCCCGGCCAACGCCCCCGTGATGCATACAGATACCACCAATAACGAAGCAACTAAGCGTCCGAGCCTGCCCATGTCATGCCTCCATCCAAACAAGCAGCGGAAGTGAAATCATAAAGTTAATTTAACTTTTATATTACACATTTTACATTTCCCCGCAAGGCCGAACTTTGATAAACTATGCTCATGAGCCGTGAAACATAGCGAACGGACAGTGTTGACGAGAAGGCGCCGCAGCCACACTATGTATTAAAAGTTTTATTTCAATGGTTTATATATCTCAAAACAACTCAGCTGCTTTGTTGGCAATTCCAATCTGTCCGTTCGTTACCGCCAACAAGACTTTTCCAGGGATGCCGGGCAATTAGTTAAAATCAGTTAATTTATAGCGGTTCATGGCCGGACTCTTCACATACTCTGATACATGAGATCCCCTTAACACCATACCCAACTGTCATGCTCACATTTCCAGACCAACTCAATCGCATACGCGACCGGATGAAAAGCCAGGAAGGCCTGCTGCATAAAGTGGCGGGGCATTACGCAGACGCCATCGAAGCCGGCGGACTGATCCACATGTACGCTAACGGTCATTCCTTGATGACGGTGGCCGAGACGGTGGTACGGATGGGTGCATTGACCGGCTTTCACCCCGTCATTGCGGACGGGCTGACTTCGTTTATCGACGTGGTAGGTTCCAATGGGATCCGCGTCTGCCAGCACTTCGAAAAGTACGAAAGTATCGGGGGAAAGCTACTCGACGAAATCGACTTCGGGCCGAAGGATGTGATGGTATTCATATCAGCGACCGGCCAAACGCAGGCGGCTGTGGATATCGCAATCGAATTCAACCGCCGTTATCCCGATCTACCCCTTGTAGTCATTGCCTCTCTCGAACAATCCCGAGGCGCAACGCCCAAGCATAGCTCGGGCAAAACACTGTATCACGTGGCTAAAGAGGCGCGTCTGGGCTATCACATTGATAACGGAATGCCGACAGGTGACCTGTCAGTACACGTTAAGGGTAATACCGGCAATTATTCGATCTGCCCGTTGTCATCGATCGGCGCGTTTTGCGTAACCCATTGCCTGAACGAGCTGACCCTACGTGAACTTGATCGGCGTGGCATCCCCCCCACCGTACTTCAGAACATGCATCTGGGGGAGACAGGCGTTAACTACGAAGCTTGGGTCCGCGATCAGCGTCGTCGTTACGCCCGATGCATGCATAACCCGGATGCGGTCAAGCCGAATCTTTAATCATACGTATAACCATGACCACGCCCACCTGCCTAATTACCGCCTCGACCGGAATCGGCGCAGAAACCGCCAAAATTCTGGCGTCGAGGGGAACCCACGTATTTGTGATGAGTCGGACCGAGTCGAATCTGCATACACTCGCCCAGGAGATACGGAATGCTGGCGGCCAATGCGATTATGCTGTCGCGGATGTGACACGGGGCGATATGGTTGAAGCCGCGGTTGAGCAATGCCTGAATATAACTGGTCGAATCGACGCGCTGTTCAACGTGGCGGGGATCAGTGGCAGCAAGTACTGCGACGGGCCCATCCATGCCTGTACGGAATCGGGGTGGGATAAGGTGATGAGTATCAACGTCAAGGGCATGTTTCTGGTCTGTCGAGCCGTGCTGAAACAGATGCTGGAACAAGAGCCTGATTCATATGGTATACGCGGGTCTATTTTGAACATGTCCAGTGTGCTGGGGATCTCGCCGATGCCGGCACACTTTGTCACGCATGGCTATGCCGCCAGCAAAGGAGCCATCATCTCCATGAGCCGATCAATGGCAGGGTATTACGCCCGGCACAAGATCCGTGTCAATGTCATCGCTCCGGGACTGACCGAAACTCCCATGGCGGGGCGGGCAGTACAAAACGAGACAATTTGCGACGCGATGAAAAACAAGCAACCGCTGACTGAAGGTGTAATGGACACGTCATCGGTCGCCGAATCGGCGGCATTCCTGCTTTCTCACGAGTCACGTGCGATTACGGGAGACGTATTGATAGTGGACGGTGGCTGGTGCGTAATGGGCTGACTGCCTGCTGAAACATAATCCAGGAGCAAGTTGTCAAGTAATGTGGAAGTCAAGTAAAGCTATTCCTGATCTCGGACAATACGATGTCATAGTCGTTGGAAGCGGATCGGCCGGAACACCCGCTGCTATAGCCGCCGCGAGAATGGGCAAAACAACCCTGCTGATCGAACGTTTACCCTTTCTTGGCGGGACAAGCACGGCGGTGCTGGACACGTTCTACGGCTATTACATGCCCGGCAAGACTTCACGACGGATCATTGGGGGAATCGCCAACGATGTTTATGATGAGCTCCAACGCCTAGATCGTGTTATTGAACGCCCGAATACTCATGGTGCGGGGACAGCGGTCACTTACCACCCGGAATACCTGAAGGTGGCATGGGAAAACCTGGCACGCCAGGCCGGCGTCAAAGTCATTCTTAATGGCTTTGTGCAGGATGTGATCGTTGATCAAGACCGCATAACTGGTCTGGTGCTGGCTACGATTGGGGGGTTGCGCACAGTAAAAGGCAGGGTTTTCGTGGATGCAACCGGCGACGCAAACCTGTGCCACTTTGCGGGCTTCGAGTATGAACTTGCAGGCGAACTTGAACCGGCCCAGACACTGACAACCACTTTCAAGATGGTCAATGTCGATGTGACCAAGCGAAAGACATTGAGCAAGGAAGCATTTCATTCACTCATGGCGGAGGCGGCGGATAGCGGGCGGTACCGCCTGCCACGACGCGAAGGCAGCGACCATATCACGCCTGTCGACCATATGACAGCTACCATCATGACCCGGCTGGATTCATATCAGAAACAGGCGGACGGCAGCATTATCAATGCGTCCGATCCCTGCTATCTGTCACAGGCAGAACAGGCGGGGCGTCTTCAAGCCATCGAATACATTCGTTTCCTGCGTGATATGGTGCCGGGGTATGAACATGCCCAACTGGCTACGCTTGGGACAACCATCGGCGTCAGAGAAACACGGCGAGTCTACGGCGAATACCGATTGACACGCGATGATGTCTTGCAGGCCAGACAATTCGATGACCAGATCGGCTTGTGCGGCGCTCCGATCGAAGATCACCACGGCGGCACCGATACCCGATGGGTATACCTTCCTGAAGGTCAATGTGTTGGTATTCCGTACCGAACCCTGATCCCGAAAGGCTCAGAGAATCTCTTTGTTGCGGGCCGATGTTTCTCGGCAACGCATGACGCCCACGCGTCGGTTCGATCGATGGGTCAATGCATGGTCATGGGGCAAGCGGCTGGCACCGCGGCCGCGATGTGTGCTGATCAACATATCACGCCCTTGGAAATCAATACGGATAGACTTCGCCACATCCTCCTTGATCAAGGCGCCGTCCTGGAGCTTTCCTGATGGGAACTTATGCCATTGGAATCGATATCGGCGGAACGCGGATGAAATGCGGAGCGGTATCCCCCTCGGGCAAGATACTGGCTCAACATGTCGTTCCGTCTAATGCATCCAGAGGAACACGCGGGCTGCTGAAGGGTATCGCCGAGACGGTCAACGAGTTTGAAAGACGATTGGGCAAGCCCGCCGGCATCGGCTTGGGTTTATCCGGCGTGGTGGACCCGGAGTTCGGCGTCCGATACCTGCCGGGGAAGTTCAAAGGACTGGAAGGCTTTGACATAGTCCCCCGTCTGAGAAAGAGGCTGGGTGTCCCGGTGTGGGCGGACAACGACGGGCTTTTGGCCATGTTAGCCGAACACCGGTTCGGACAGGCGAAACAAGTGAAATGGGCAGCCACCCTGACCATCGGAACCGGTGTCGGGTCGGGGGTCATCCTTGACGGACGGATCCTACGAGAGCCTTCGTTTCTGTTTGGTACTCAGATCGGACATTGTGTGCTTCAGAACTATGGCGGCAAATATTGTCTGACGACGGCCCGGGGTACCGCCGAAACGCTGTGCTCCTGTACCGCGCTGGCGCTTTCCGTCCGTGACGGGCTGCAACGGGGTATCCCTTCAATACTGACGGACCTGTACTGGAAGGACGCTCACGCCATTGACTTCAAGAAGGTGATAGAAGGGGTCCGCAAGAAAGATAAGCTCTGTCTGGATGAATTCGACCGTTGGGTTCACAACCTCGGATGCCTGCTAGTCACCGTTACCCACGCATACACGCCACAGATGATTATCCTGAGTGGCGGCGGGGCCAATGCGGCCGACCTGTACCTGACGCGGTTAAAAAAACACATTCACCATAACACGTTCCGTTATCCCCCTGACCGACGTATCCGACTGGTCACATCGCGCCTGGCAGATATGGCCGGTGTGCTGGGGGGAGCAGCTCATGTATGGAGCCGGCTGTCATGAGTTTCATACGTACAGTTCTGGGGGATATTTCTCCCGACAATCTGGGGGTGTGTTATGCCCATGAGCACATCATCATCGATCCGAGCTATACCACCCAATTATTTCCGGATTTTCTTCTTGATGACGTGCAACTCGCGATACAGGAATTAAGGCAATTCCATACTGACGGCGGGCGAGCCATGGTGGATTCGATGCCGTGTGACAGCGGGCGAAACGTCCTCAAGCTTGCTGAAATCAGCCGAGAAACCTGCGTGCATATTCTCTGTCCGACCGGATACCACCTGAAAAAATACTATCCGACAGGTTCATGGGGCACCCGGCTTTCAGCAACCGAACTAGCAAAAGTTTTTATCGCCGATATTGAAGATGGAATAGACAGGCATGATTACGGCGGACCCATATGTGAGCGTACGCAACACAAAGCGGGGCTGATCAAGATCGCCAGTGGATTGAACCGACTGGATGATCACGAGCTACGACTGTTCGAGGCCGCCGCCATCACCCATCTTCAGACCGGGGCCCCCATCCTGACCCATACGGAAAAAGGTACCGCGGCGCTGGAGCAGATTGATGTGCTTGGCAGACATGGTGTGAAACCTGATCGAGTCGTACTTTCGCACACCGATCGCAAGCCGGACCCGGCATACCATAAGGAGATCCTCAGCACAGGCGTTTTTGTGGAATATGACGCCCACTTCCGGTGGAAAGACTGCGATGGCAATCCCACCCTTGACTTGGTCCTTTCGATGGCCGAGGCAGGCCATATAGACCAGATCATGCTGGGCATGGACGCTGCCCGACGATCTTATTGGAAAGCATACGGGGGATCGCCGGGGTTGAGTTACCTGCTGACTGAGTTTTCGAGCAATCTGCGGGAGGCCGGTCTTTCAGGCCATGACCTGAACCGGATTTTTATCGAAAACCCGGCACGAGCTTACCAATTTCAAGCCTGAATAAGACAGCAAGAGGAACCGGATCATTTCACCTTGGGTAGATCGCCCGGAATCAACGTCGGGGCGATTCGGATCCGAACTGGTGGTGCATCCGGATGTTCAATGCGGTAGAGCAGAGCATTAACCGCCCGGGCGCCGATTTCTTCGGCATGGATATCAATAACCGTTGGCTTGATGTCGAGCTGCTCGAGGTATTCCGGCTCGTTATTACAGGTTACAAACGCTACCTGTTTCATGACATCCTTGCCTTGACGTCGCCACTCGGCATTGAGTCGCGCGGTTAACGCGTCGGCGGGGGACATAAACGCGGTCGGTCGGTCTTTGGCTTCCGCAAACTGTCTAGCGAGAGATGACAGGATCCGCTCACTTTCCGGATTACCGAAACGCGCGTGCCCGTGAAAGTTATGCCCTTCGAGAGTCATCACCCGTCCCCCCCCGGCTTCAAACACCTTGATAAAAGCGTCATGACGCTGCACATAGACCGGGTGTGCGGTATCGACAATAAAAGCTGCATGACGGTGCCCGTGTTCCAAGAAAAACTCTGCAGCAAGTCGGCCGACCTCTTCAGAATCCGCATTGATGTGATCCACACCCGGTACCGGCATCCCGAACACCGGGATGGTCGGCAGCCGTTTGAAACTACGAGACATCCGATCCGCATAGGCCTGATAACCCGGAGCAATACAGCCACGCACCGATTCCGTAATCCCGTAGTCGATCTCACCGGATTCTTTGGAAATCTTGTAGAGAACGGTTCGCATCCCGCGCTTGGTAAGCTCGGATTCGACGCCGTGGACAAAATCGCTGTAAAGGGGTGTCCGCCAGAAACGTCCCCCCTCACTCTTGAACGTGATGAGCACATCCCCCATCAACCCGTTGGCGTCGGGCTTCATGGATCGACCACGGCTTTTAGACTTACGTCGTTTGGGCGTATAGTTCAGTTCTTTCATCGCGCGTTCAACCGCTGCGATGGTTTTGCTCGATGCACGCGCCTTGTTGTTGATGATCAACGAGACGGTGGCGATCGAAACGCCAGCCCGTTCAGCAACGTCCTTGAGTTTTGCTGCCATGGATATAGGGTTCCCATAGTCTGCCTGATTGTGCCCATGCCCGGCCCCCGACCCGGTAAAATCCTGTTATTCGCCCCCGCCTCATATTGTCTCAATTTACCAACTTACAGATGGTTACACGCATTACTCCCAGTGTCGGTTGTTAAATATACCCTGTTTAACCTCCTCTGGCAACGGGGTATGTCGAACATGATTTCGAAACGAAGGCGTAGATGATGAGTCTGTTTACATACCCAGCATACCTTGGAGGTGCCGACTTATTCTTTCACGCCGCCAAGCTGGATCCCTTTGATGAAGTAACGCTGAAGGAAAGGATACAGCAACAGCATCGGGAGGATTGTGATCACCACGGTCGCGGCCTTGATCGTGTCGGGGGTGTAAGCCAGCAGGTCAGGGTTGGGTATGCCCTTCTCGATCATCTCTACACTGTCATCAATCACAATACGCTGGAGAAAAGTCTGCATGACCTGTTTTGAGTTGCTGGTGATATAAAGCATGGCATCAAGCCACATGTTCCAATGCAGGACAGCCGTCCACAGCCCCACGGTGGCAAGCACTGGCTTGGAAAGCGGGATAAATATCTGGAACAACACCCGAAACTCGCTAGCCCCGTCGATCCGAGCCGCCTCGGCCATGCTGTTCGGGACACGCTCGAAGAAGTTCTTGACCACGATCACATTGAATCCGGTCAACATCACAGGGAGGATGTAAACCAGCCGGTTATCAATCAGCCCGATCCCTTTGATCAGCAGATAGGTCGGCACAATACCGCCCGAAAACAACATGGTAAAAATCACAAGAAACGTGAGCGCTTTACGGTGCGGCATGTGTGCCCGCGATAATGGATACGCACACAGACAGGTCATGATCAGGGTAGCGATCGTCCCGAATACAGTCCGAAGGATGGTGTTGAAATAGCCCGTCAGGATTTCTGGATTCCCGAACACCATGCGGTAGGCGGTCAGGGTGATATCTCGTGGGTAGAGGTTCAGCCCTCCGCGAGCCGCCTCCGCAGCCGTACTCACGGACAGCACCACCATGTAAACAAACGGGTAGATCGCCATCATCCCAATCAAGGCCAGGATCAGGTAATTGACGGCCTGAAATATTTTCTCACCGGGAGACATCCGCATGGTTCAATCTCTCTTAATCATGGCCGATCGAGGAACGGTATCCAGCCACGCCTAATTACCACACCCCCTGCTCACCCCCGGAAACCCGGCGGGCCACCCAGTTGGCGGAGATAATCAGTATCAAACCCACGGTGGATTTGAACATCCCCGCCGCGGTCGACAGCCCGAAATCCATGGTCATCAGGCGACGGATGACGTAGGTATCGATAATATCACTAACGTCATAGACACTCGGGTTGTAGAGGTTGTAGACCTGATCAAAACCCGCACTGAGAATGTAACCCACCTGAAGAATCGCCAGCACAATAATTGTCGGGACTAAGCACGGCAGCGTGACATGCCACATCGAATGCCATTTCCCAGCCCCATCCACAGTGGCAGCTTCGTATAGGGACGGGTTGATGCCCGCAAGGGCAGCCAGGTAGATCACCGCAGCGTACCCGGCAGCGTGCCAGATCCCAGTCAGGATCAGCATCACGATGAACCATACATCGTGGCTCAAGAAAAGAATCGGCCCAATCCCGAACAGCCCCAACAGGTAATTGATCGGACCGGTACTAGTCAAGAGTATCTGTAGAATCCCGCCTAATACCACCCAGGAAAAGAAGTAAGGCAGATACGTCGCGGTCTGAACTGCTCTAGAGAACCACCGCGACCGGACTTCATTCAGCAGCAGCGCCAGAACTATGGGGGCAACAAAACCAATCGTCATTCGTAACGAGCTGATGATCAGGGTGTTTCGAAGCGCCCGCGGGAAATCCTCACTGCTGAAAAGGCGCACGAAGTGATCCCATCCGACCCAGGGACTTTTGAGAATGCCTAACGACAACCGGTAGTCTTTGAATGCGACAATCAGCCCCATCATGGGGATATAGTTGAAGACCAGGAGTGTCGCCGCACAGGGTAAAAACATCAGGAGCAGGTCGCGGTTGCCCCGATACTGTTTCAGCCAAGAAGTTCCTTGCCGATGGTATCTCATCCGCCCCCCCTCACTTCCTGGTAGAGGCGGTCCCTGACCTGCAACAGTTCATTGGCTTCCTCCGTCAGGATGCGGCCGCCGCGATCAAGCCATCGGGCGGTGAACTGTTCGAAGGCTTCGATTGGCACCTTGCCACAGATAACATCGGTGTAAAACGTCAACTGCATGTTCTGAAGATCTGACAGATAGATGGGGGCGGAGGGGACAATGTCCGGCTTACCCAACGCGTCGACCATCAGCTTGTCTTTGGGCTGGTACTTGGATCGATGCTGTTTTTCTTCTTCGGAATACAAGAGTTCTTCATAAAGCGGACATTCCGGCCGCCAGATCGTCAGCACCTCTCGTTCCCAGACGTTCTGATCGGTATAGGGTTCAAGCAACCGAATACCGCCGGCGTACTCACGGGTCGGGTCGATGAAATCCCAATGCTTTCCTCGTTCACCATGACGATGACGGATATAGACTTCGGGACCGTTTGCAACAAAATACTCCATCATTTTTAGCGCGCGGATCACGATTTCGGGTTTCTCGGCCACACTCGTACCGAAAACAATGATATTGGCGGCACTCCCCCAGTTCCGACAACCACTATCACCGTAAGGCCCGACCGGGAATGAGCCGACGGCAATCTCGGCGTCCGGGTTCAGCTGCGCCATCATCGGCTTGAGGGCGTTAGGATTCATCTCCCATTCGAAGTCGAGGTAACGCCCCAGTTGAGAGATGTAGCCGACCCGCCCGTTGATAAATTTGCTCCGTTCCTGGTTTCGGGTCATGCCATCGGTGACGAATTCCGGATCGATAATGCCTTCTTCGTACCACTCAGCCAACATTTCAAGGGCTTCTTTAGCTCTAGGCGTGATTCCGCCCCAAACGATCCGCTTGCGTCCGTCTTCCTCGAGTTCCATCCAGTCGAACGGCAGTACGCCATATGCCCCAAAGAATTCGGAGAACGTGATGTGCCAGGCTTGGGCGTTGCCGCTCATGCCGTAGGTATCGTCCCGCCCGTTACCATCCGGATCGTCATACGTGAACCGCCGCAGTGCCTCATGAAACTCCTCAAGGGTCTGCGGAATTCTTTCGATCCCGACGTTACGAAGCCAATCCACACGCCAGACCCCCGGGTTGGGATACCCGCCGTCGATCCAGAGTGTTGGGATCCCCCAGTTTTCGCCGTAGGCATTAGCAAACAGCCACCCATTGGGATCGGTATCACTGATCATCTTGAAATAAACGGGTGCGTGTTTTCGTATCAGCCAACGCGGTACGGGCACGATGACGCCGTGATGCGCATCGCTACGGGCGTGGGCCGGATTACCTTCAAAGATCACGTGAGGGATATCGCCCCCAGCAAGCATCAGGGGTTTTCTACGTTCATACCCTTGGGCATCCATGAAAATCGGCTTGAGATCGATATTGATGATCTCCTCAATGATCCGTTCACCAAATGCCCCCTCCACGCCATTGGGAAATCTCGGCAGAGGCATCCACGAAATCACGAGACGCTCGCTCGGATCGTCTTCGACCTGCGACCAGTCGATGTAGGTTTTTTCAATGATCGCCTGGTTTGCCTGCTCAGGCGTCAACGCCGCACGGTAGACAGCGTAACCACAGGCTAATACACCGCCCCCCATCACGATGACTATCCAGAATATCAGGCCTGCTGTTTTCATACTCAAGCTTCTGGCGCGATTCGCCGAGCCAACAAGTCGTGTCGAAGCGGCCCGCATCCCTTGTCACAGATATCCATACATAGACTGCCAAGATGGGCCATCTTGTACCGGCGGGACGCTTATGATTTCAATAACACCAACGACTTCACCGAATCGCATCCCACTTTGAATCGTTGAAGTCGTTCAGGTTGTTATCTTTGGCGTTTTCAAAGAGCACGTCGAATGGTGTCTGTTCGACGTGCCCATCACAGAACACTTGATTTACTTTGCTCTTATGGGCTGCCATACGATTCGGATTTCGGTAAGCGGTTGCGGCAGCGACACGCCCTACGTTGATCCAACCGTTCACCCCACCATCGATGTGATAATCAACAATCAGGATCGTATCGGAAGGCATGGTAACCTCAGGAACGGTCAATGACTTGAACTTCCAAGGCCCGGTCGCGTAGCCGTATTGCGAGCCGCAGATTCCCGGCGCAGCGGGTGTCTCTTTGCCGTAGTTGTCTGCTAAAGAATTCATCGCATAACTGAGAATGCTTTGCCGGTCATTTCGAATGATAACCCGTTCCACCTCGTCTGAAGGGCAGGCGTATAACTCCTGATTTCCGCCGTAGACCGCGCCGTTCTGCATCTGAATCTCTCCCCTGCCGTCATAGGCGGGCAGCCGATTATTGAAGGTGTCATACTTACCATACGGGAGCATCTGCTCGGAATCTTCGGCATAAGTGAGACTCGCGATCGCGATCTGTCGCATATTGGATTTACATACCGACGACTTAGCCGCTTCCCGAGCTGCCCCCAAGGCGGGCAACAGAATCCCCACCAACAGGGCGATAATGCTGATGACAACAAGCAATTCAATAAGAGTAAACCCCCATCGAGCCGAACGTTTTACATTTTTTAACATCCTAAACCTCGCTTTTTACCTTCCAGGCCCAGGTCCGCTCCAGCCCCGTAAACACAATAATTATCGCGCTAATTGGGCTTTGGCGCGGTTTATATCATATCGAACCAAGCAAAAAGATCAAGTCAAATAAAGTTAAACATGACAGTTTTACATGCCCTGTGATCCCGAGGCCTTATACCTCAACGGACGCCACGGATCATACCACTGTGATTGCAGACACATACTTATGCTATCCCCCCACCTCACGCACCATCGACACAAGAATTAAATGCTGGGGATGTGTGTTTTTATGGTAGCTCGTTGCGTCCGTGAAGTTACCTATTCCCCGTCCCGCTATACGTAGAAGTGCTTGTGCGAATGTATTTCACGAATCCCCGGATGCTTTTCCATTTCCTCTTCAATCAGATCCACCCCCAGCCCGGAACGATTGGACAGGTGTAAATAGCCTGACCGGACATCAAGCGGATGAGAAATTACGGTATCACGCCAAGGCACATCATTAACCATAAACTCGCAGCGGAAAAAATTGGGGATAGATGCACACACATGGGCGCTGGCCAGGGTGCTAAGTGGGCCGTTGGGGTTATGCGGAGCGACCAATACGTTATACGCCTCAGCCATGGTTGCGATCCGTTTCATTTCACTGGGGCCTCCGCATCGCGTGATATCGGGCATGATGACATCACATATGTGTTTCTCAAGAACGGGTCTGAACCCGTGGCGGGTGTAGTGGCGTTCGCCGACACAGATCGGAACATTCGCGGGCAGCCGTTTCCGCAGCGCCGCCAAGGTGTCTGCCGACTCAGGTCCGGCCGGCTCTTCGTACCACGTCACCCCCAATGGAGCCAGCCGATTGGCCATCTTGACTGCCACCTCCCCGTTGAGCATCGCATGCGTTTCTATCATGATGGCGATGCCCGGACCGACCGAATCCCGAACCGCCTGTGTGATATCGAAAGCCAGATCCTGCTGATCGGGAGAGAGGGCGAGGTTGTCGTGCAGATCTTCGCCATAGAAGTAGTTCACGTGAGCAAAAGGATCAAACTTCAAGCCTGTGAACCCCTTTTCAACCACCGCCTTGGCCTGCTCCGCGTAGTCTTCGGGCGAGTGCCGACCGCCTGTAAACCAGTAATTCGCATACAACTGAATACGGTCGCGGTATGCCCCCCCCAATAAATTGTAGACCGGCGTCCCCAATGCCTTGCCTTTCAAGTCAAGTAATGCCATGTCGAGACCAGAGATGGCACATAAACTCGCCCCATAAGGACCAATCCAATTCAGATCGCGATACAGCTTGGTCCAGATGTAGTCCGTGCGCATCGGGTCCATTCCGATTACCCGCTCGCCGACATGCCTGGTTGCCGCTTCGATAATGGGAGATCCCGGCCAGTTGGTGGATTCACCGACCCCTGTGAGTCCCTCATCTGTATAGACTTTTAGAAGGGTCCAATTGTATTTCACCCCTTCCACCAACCAGACTTTCACATCGGTAATCTTCATGTCGCCTCGTTTATAATTGAATCTGGACTAAATACTATCCTGAATACACTTTTATCGATTCGGGACCAACGGAGACCTGAGGGCCTCGACGGTTTCATCCAATGATGCCGCCCCGGACCAGAAACGATCCAGAGTGTCGGCATTGCGGAGTTCAATATCATGGAACCCGCTATACCTTGGGCGGATAAAGCTGTGCTCCATCAAAGATGACATGTCTGAATAAAACCCGTTAACGGTATCGTTGATTTTCACATCATCCCAGACAGACCGATCGGCGGGTTGGCCTGAGTTTGACGGGAATATGCGGCGCTGAACGGATTCAGACATGACATACATCGCGTATGCTGACGCGGCTTCTACCTCCCGGCACGTCTGGGTTACTGCCAGTCCGACACCGCCCAATATTGGCGTTGGTGGCTTGTTCCATAAGGTGGGACATCCGGCCAGTCTGAGCTTGCGATTGCCGGCAGTATTGAAGTAATTGACATATCCGAAAATCTGGGGACAGTATGAGACGTCGTCATGAGTCGTCATGTACTCATAGATATCCCACGGCCCCCAAGTCGTGGAACCCGGAGGGACGAAAGTCAACAATTCAGACAGCATAACCAAGATCTTCCTGGCCGCTTCGGGGTCACAGGTCGGGTTTTCGGGATCGGTATAAGCGGGAGTGCCGAGGGAATTCATTAAGGCCAGAAAAAGACAATTGCCCAGCACCGAGTTAATGCTTAACACCAACGGGTAACTTCTAGGCGGATCGAACCGCTGTTTGGCCCATTCTCCAAGCACACTCCAATCTCGTGGCAAGTCATGAATCGCCAACAAGTCTTCACGTATCAAGCCTGCGTGACATGCGGCATCAACCGGAAGCGCCCATAGCCGGTCATGCCATACATAACTGTCATAGCTAGGAGGAACGACACGTCGCTTAAGATCATCAAGATAAGACTGATCTACCAAAGAGTCCCACGCGCGGAGATAGCTATGGCTTACCAGTGTTCCAACCCAAGGATGATCGAGCATGACCATGTCATAAGGCTTGCACTTACCCGTCACAGCATCGAGCAGACGATGTTCAAACTCAATCCACGGCAAGGCTTCCCACACGACTTCCACATCTGGGTGTAACTCTCGCCACAAGCGTGCCGCGGCCATTAACGGATCCACCCCCCTTGGGTTCTGCCACGTCAAGCCTATTAAACGCATCGGCTGCCCCTTATTTCAACGGGCTAAGTTCGGTGGGCGAAAGAAAGACGGCTTCCTGAGTGACGTAGTGTTGTCGACACTCCTCCAGGTATTCAGCAAAACCCGGATGCTTGAGCAGTGCTTGGCGCGCTTCCTGTCGGTGGTTCAGATCCTTGAATGCCCAAAGGGTATAAATCTGGTTACAAGTTCCTGACTCACCGACCCACTGGCCGACCATGCCAAAATAGGGTTCCAACATCGCCCGGCCTCGTTCCCGCCACATCTGTAAAACCTTATTAACGCTTCCGGGCTTGCAGGTATAGATCCGCAGTTCGTAGATCACGCTTCACCTCCAAGCTTCGGGATACTAGCCCCCAGGTCCACTTTGATGACCTGCCCATTCACATCTTCAGCCAACGGCGAACACAGCCAGACAAAGGCATCCCCGATCGCTTCGGGACGTACCATCCGCTTAAGCGGGATGACTCGATTGACCATGGACCGGTATTCGGGATCGTTTTCATAAACGATCAGGCAAGAACCGGCGGCCACATGGCCGGGCGCTACTAGGTTGTAACGGATACCGGCCTCCGCATGCTCGAGCGCCAGCGTTCTGGCAAACATCTCAAGCGCGGCTTTGGCTGGGTTGTAGGCAGAGAGATCAACCCAAGGCACCGAGCCACACAACGATGAGGTATAGATCATGTGACCGCGTATCCCGGCATCCAACCAATAGCGAGTCACGGCACGAGTCAGATAGACCTGGCCATGGAAATTGAATCTGAAGATCCGTTCGTATTCCTCCGGACTGGTTTCATGAAACGGATGCAGAGGACAGCCGCCGGCATGACCGAGACATATTTCGATCTGTTTATAACGCCTGCTCAGCTCTGAAACAGCTGTGTTAACCGATTCAGGATCCATCACATCCATCACGGTATAGGGGGTTCTGTCTTCCGGTACACCCCAGGAATCAATACGTTCACGAGCCTGATCCGGGGGAACAATATCCGTACACAACACAACAGCACCAGCCTCCACAAGCCGTTTGGTCACGAACTCGGCAATCGCACCGAGCGCCCCGGTCAACAAGATGGTCTTACCTGTCAAGTCGATCGTGATCATGTTTCCTTGCTCCGGTATGTGTTAACAGCGTTCCAGTCCCACTCAATGCCGATCCCGCTGAAATCATGATGAAAATCAGGTTTGCTCGGTTTCGGTGCCGTCCGCCAGAGAAGATGGGCCGAGTCAAGCCCCAGGCTTTCCGGCATACGTTCGACCCAATTGACATTCGGCGCCGCGTAAGCCAACTGGGTGTGAAGTTGGTCGAATATGTGACAGGCCACCGGCAACCCATGTCGATCGGCCAACTCAGCAATCTTCAGAAACGCACGCACACCACCGCACACGGTGGCATCCAAACGCACGACATTGACCCGACCGGGCTCCATCAGACGAGAAAAAGCTCTCAAGCCGCTCTGCTCATCTCCGACCGCGATCGGCACGCCGGCCTCGCGCCGCAACAACTCAATCCCCTCGTAATCATCAAATGCAACCGGGTCTTCGATCCATCCGAGATTCAAGTCTTTCCAGCATCGGATCTCACGGGCAAAGCGATGTGGGTCCTGCACCTGCCAGAACAGGTCGATCATGACCGGAAAATCCGGCCCCAACACCTCTCGACACACCTTAAGGCGGGCCGTATCACGAGCCGGATCACCGCTGCTGGCGATCTTGACACCATCAGCCCCGGCTTCTCGCATGGCCTGTACCTGAGTACCCAGCGAATCATGCGTTTCGTCAGGAGTGGGATAGCCCCCTACCAACAGCAGATGGATCGGACGGCCAATCCCATTCAGATATTCACCCAGCGGTTTTTCCGCCCGCTTGGCAAGCAGGTCATACAAGGCGCAATCACACAGACTGAGTGCTCGCCAGAATATCCCGTGGGTTCCCAAGCACACATTTGCCTGAACTGTTTGGTTATAAACTTCATCGTGGCGATCAAGATCAGCGCCTTGCCAGGCGGGTGAAATCGTCTGGCGGACAGTTGCACCGATTGGGGCATTCCGTGTTAGCCCATACGAAACACCTTCAGTACCCTGTTCATCACGAACACGGACTATGCAATATTCACGATCTTTTATCTGCATCCGGCCAAGGGTAAAAGGCTTCGGAAGTGGAACCCGTACGGTATACGTTTCGATATCGACAATCCGTCCGCTCATGATGGGGCATCCTCCGCGGCCCCGTATATGGAATATCCGCCGTCAATAAACAACACCTGCCCGGTCACGTATTGCGACAAATCTGAGCTGAGGAATACGGATGCTTTACCAATATCTCCAGGTTCACCGATCCGCCGCATGGGGATACGGGCCAGGATTCGATTTTCATCAATAGCGCCTTTCGCTCTATATTCTTCGTATAAAGGTGTCCGGTGGTAACCCGGGCAAATCACATTGACACGGATCCGGTGCCGAGCCCAGTCCACTGCCAAGCTGCGGGTCAAACCGACTACCGCGGTTTTACTGGTCCCGTAAATCCCCCGTCGTGGCATCCCGAAGGCGGCGTTCAAACTGCCTATGTTGATGATGGATCCCGGACTACCGGAATCGATCCAGCGCCTTGCCACCAGCTGACTCATCATCAAAACCGCGGTCAGATTGACACTCATCACGCGGTCCCACTGTTCCTGCGTGATCTGCTCTGCGGGCGCATGAAGTTGTATGCCCGCATTGTTGACCAGTGTGTCAAGACGCCCTAGTCGCCGGAATGCTTCTGACACAGCCTGTTCACGTTGTTCCGGGCTCGTCACGTCACCGGCCAAACCGATGTGTCCATCGCCCGGCAGATTGCTGGCCGACTCCTCTACTAAGACACGGTTGCGATCCATCAATGCCACGACTGCGCCGTGACGTGCCATACAAGTGGCGATGGCCAGCCCCAGCCCTTGGGCGCCGCCAGTCACCAGCACCCGAACACCCTGCAATAATGGCTTTGCGCCCTCGCCCGTCATGTCCTCACCACCAGTCCATTGTCGGATATTTCCACACACCCCTGATTACTGAGATAGTCCAAGTAGCCGTCCAAAGCGTATGAATAGTGGGCGTAATCGGCTTCCCCCCAAGTTCCCCACGACCGGTTCAACACGAGCAACAGTTCTGAAAAAGACGCCTGACCTTGGGCTCTGATGAAATCATGAAGCAAGCCAAGATCGCGATAGACCGTCTCCCTGCTTTGCCTCAGGAACTCGGTAAACATGTCACCGCTCATCGGCTCCCAATGGCAGGGCATGGCAGTGCTCACCGATAGTTCCACCAATCGTTGCAATGTCTTGAGGTAATCCGCGATGTATTGATGCGTAGGCGGCATTGAAGGCTTGCCGGTCGCATCCGGCGGGCCATATCCCAACACCGCGTCTCCCAAGAGAAGTTCACCTGTTTCCGCACACCACAGACACACATGCCCGGGGCTGTGGCCCGGGGTATGCAGGACACACCAAGCCTGATCCGCCCCGTCGATTTGATCTCCCTCGTTCAATTCACAGTCGACGACACAATGATCCCCACACATCTGCCTCAACGCGGACATGACCTCGGGTGGATAGCAATGACCGAAACGATTCTTGGCATGGCCATAACGTTCTTGAACAAGACGATCATGATCTTCCACCCATGCGCGGTCAGCCTGATGACAGGCCACCACCATCTCGGGGTATTGCTGCTTCAGGGACGCGACATCGCCTAGATGATCGGCGTCGGCGTGCGAGATGATGGCCTTGCGGATGTCTCCCGACCACACCCCCTGCCTTAATCGGCTGGTCAATGAACCGGGCACGCCCGCATCAAACAGCACCCACCCATCCTCGTGCCTGAGCGCGTAAAACGACAACAACCGTTCGCCCAAGGGCTCAAACAGACGCCATAGGCCCGGTCGTATTTCTTCTGCCCCCTTCGTCAAGTTCATGGCTTAGCACCCGTTGTATCAAGGCCCAGTGTCGCACGAAGGTCTTCTGTTGCGGATTCAATCAGACGGGTCATGGCACGATAGGCGGTGGTTGCCGATCCACGAACGATGGCATTGGCCACCGACTTATGCAAGGGCAATGATCGTTCGATCGGTTTAGGCACACGAGATGACACCGCATGGCTGATACGTAATGCCCCGAGCAGGATCTCACCCATCTGGCCAATCAATTCGTTGCCACAGGCACGGTAGATCGAACGGTGAAATTCGATATCCGCATTGAGGTATGCCTGAAGATCGGTTCCCGCTTCAATCATGCCTTGCATCGCATCAGAGACAGCTTGAATCCCCCCCGGATCCCTCCGTTTGGCGGCCAACATCGCTGCAGAAGGTTCAATCATCCGACGGGCCTCGACCACCTGCCGAAGCATGTCCTTCCTGCGCTCTGGGGCCTTGGCATGCCAAGCGATGACGTCGTCATCAAGCAGATTCCACCGGTCCCGTTCGGTCACCCGGGTACCGACGCGTTTTTTGGGCTCCACCAACCCCTTGGCTGCCAGCGTACGCATCGCCTCCCGTAGGACGCTACGACTGACCCCCAATGTGGCGATCAGATCCTGTTCGTGCGGCAGCAAATCACCACTCGGATAGACACCGCGGATAATCCGCAACCCCACTTCGTGCTTGACACGTGCGTGCTGCGATTGCTGTCCTGTCTTGTTGACCATGGCTCCAGAATAAAGTATGATTTATTTGGACGCAAGGGGCCAGGAGCTTTTTCTGCTTCGCCTGTACCGAGTAGCACCTGTGCGACCGGTTATGTGACCGATACGCAGCAACCAGCATTCACTCTATGGCAACACTCGATCACCATTCCTCATCCACCAACAAACCACCCACAGAAGATGGCGAACGCTTTTCCTGGGCCAAAACCCACCTGTTTTCAGCGGTCATTGGCGACGTCATGGACACGATGGGGCTGCGCGATCAGTTTCTGCCACCGCAAATCCAGCCGTTGTCACCCGAAATGGTGGTAATTGGTCGAGCGATGCCTGTGTTGGAAGCGGATGATGAAGGCGGAGAAGGTCCTGGCAGAATATGTGAAGCCTTGAACCAACCGTTCGGCTTGATGCTGCGGGCGTTGGATAACCTACGACCCAATGAAGTCTACATCTGTACGGGCTCTTCTCCCACTTATGCTTTATGGGGCGAGCTGATGAGTACAGCGGCCAGAAACCGCGGAGCTGTCGGTGCGGTCGTCAACGGATACTCTCGTGATACTCGTGGTATCCTGAAGATTGGATTTCCGACTTTTTCCTACGGCCGATATGCTCAGGACCAACGTGTTCGCGGCAAGGTGATTGACTACCGGTGCCGGATACGAATCGGCCAGGTCACGATTCAACCGGGTGATATGATCTTCGGCGATCTGGACGGCGTCTGTGTAGTACCACAACAGGCAGAAAACGATGTACTTGCTGCGGCATATGAAAAAGCGGTTGGCGAGAGACGCGTGTTTGAAGCCATTAAAAACGGCATGGGCGCCCAAGAAGCTTGGGATCGATTTGGGATCATGTAACCATGCCCGGCTAAATACAGGACGGACACGCGTAACCAAGTATTACCCCTTGACCGCCCCACTGGTCAGCCCGGCTATAAACTCCCTCTGCAACGCGAAAAACAGCACCGCGACAGGAAACACCGACAGCAGCGTCCCCGCCATC
>RFGN01000118.1 GCA_003696645.1 Gammaproteobacteria bacterium
CCAATTGATGAGCAGGACAACGACGCCGACGGCTACCGGGTTTGCGACGGCGATTGTGACGACACCGACCCGGCCATCAACCCGGGTGCCACGGAGATTTGCAACAACATTGACGACGACTGCGACGGCCTCATTGACGAAGGCGTGGCTTATGGAACGGAAGTCCACGTTGGCAACGTGATCTTCACCAACCAGCAGGCCATTGACGACTTCTCTCAATGTTACTACAAGATCCAGGGTAGCTTGACCATCATTGGTACCGGAGTGGATTCGCTTGCCAACCTCAGCTACATCGAGTACGTTACGGGCAATGTGATGATACAGGCCACCAGCCTGGACAACCTCAACGGCCTGGATGCACTGGATACCATCGGTGGTTCATTGACCATCAAGCTGAACAACTTCGGTGACAGCCTCTCCAGCCTGAGCGGTCTTCAGAACCTGGATACCATCTTCCACAACCTGAACATCTCGTTCAACTTCGACCTCAGCGACTGCTGCAGCATCGATGACCTGCTCGGAAATGCCGGTGTGGGTGGTGTGACCACCATTTTCAACAACGCAGCCGGCTGTAACAGCGTCAACGATATCAGCACCACTTGCAGCGGAACCAACATCGTGGTTACGCCAGGCAACGGCATCACCTTCGGTCAACAGGCCGAAGAGGCACGAATGAGCCTCTACCCGAACCCGGCCTCCAGCACCGTGACCATCTTGTTGGAAGGCCTGGGCCAACAGCCCGGCACCCTGACCATCAGCGATCAGCTCGGAAGGATCGTCATGATCCAGAAGCTGCACCAGGGACAGGAAGTACTCGATTTGAATCTTTCCGAAAAGGGAATGAATACGGGCGTGTACCAGGTAACGGTCACTACAGAGACCCAGCGCCTGGTGAAACGCCTCATGGTGAACAGGTAAAAGCGTTTTCGAAAGTGGAGGTCTTTTGGCCTTCACTGGACAAACAGGGTTCACGGGAGCGGTCTTCGGACCGCTCCTTTTTTGTTGCCTTCAAGCTGGGATGTATTCAGGAAAACTTTCATATCTCCCCCATTCGGGGGATAACAACACCCTTCCAGGCCCATTTTGACGGATTTTGTGAACATTTTGACGGAAAAATGCACATGGCATGCCCCCATCTTTGGGGCGTGAACCCATTGTTTTCATGCAATAGAATTCCTGGGCTCTTTCCCACCTTTATTCGGTCAAAATTGCCCCTTGTCTTCTTTGTATGC
>RFGN01000739.1 GCA_003696645.1 Gammaproteobacteria bacterium
TGCGATCCGATAATCGTTGTTACCGGAGCTTTCGAAACAGAAGTGAGGCAGGCCCTGGCCGGACGCAAAGTCGTGTTTGTTTTCAATGAAAACTGGGCAAAAGGTATGGGCAGCAGTATTGCCCGTGGGGCGAAGGAACTAATGAATCTGTCAAAGCCACCGGCCGCTTTTTTCATACTTGTTGCAGACCAGCCAGGTCTTCATTCGGATCTCCTTCGGAAAATGATGACCCGCTTCGAGGCCCTTTCACCTGCGGCAATCCGGTGCAACTACGGTACATCCTGGGGGCCGCCGGTGTTATTCAGTATTTCACTGGCAAAGGAGTTGTCGCAACTAAGTGGTGAGCAAGGCGCCCGCTCCGTTTTGAAGAAACACAAAGAAAAAGTTCTCGAAGAGCCATTCCCCGAAGGAAAACACGACATCGACCACCCAGATGATTGGGACAAATTTTGAGCAGTCCATGAATGTTTCCGCTAGCGCTTCCAAACTTTAAACTCTACACTCTAAACCCCCTCTAAAATTGCTCTCGCGAGCGTTCCTTCCACCCCTTCGATCTTCAGCGGCAGGCAGATGAGCCGGTAATTTCCAGGTTCAACTTTCCTGAGATCCAGCCCCTCCACGATCACCACTTCATTGGACAGCAGGATGACGTGGGTGTCAAAGCTGTCATGGTATAGCTGGATGGACAGGTAGTCGATGCCCACCAGGTGGATGCCGTGGTCCACCACCCACTGTGCGGCATCGGCTGTCAGCGCACAGAAGTCTTCGTGAAACGGATGCCGGGGATTGTCCCACAATTTTGAGTTGTCCGTTTTGAACAGGATTTTTTCAGTCGCCTCCGGCAATGAGAGTGCTTCCAGATCGGCAGCGGTAATGCGGCTTTTCCCCCTCATGTCCACAACCTGGCAGGGGCCGATCAGTTTCTCAAGCGGAATTTCATTGGTGGTGCCGGCATCATCCACAAAGTGCAGCGGCGCATCGATGTGGGTGCCCGTGTGGCTGCCGATTTCCAGAAAAGTGACATTGCAGGG
This sequence comes from Gammaproteobacteria bacterium, assembly GCA_003696645.1. Taxonomy (GTDB): domain Bacteria; phylum Pseudomonadota; class Gammaproteobacteria; order J025; family J025; genus J025. The sequence goes on from RFGN01000739.1 coordinate 1,032, forward strand.
GTCTCCCTTTTTCATGCTGGCTGTCTGCCGGATTTTGGGCGCTGCCTCGCCCGGCCAGACCGGCAGCTTGGAAGACAATGGAACGGAAATGTCTATGATTTTCATCGGAAATAGTTTCAGTCAGTAGAGGCGGGCAGGTCATCGTACCTGATGAGGCGGTCGCCCTCAGCACTGGGCTTTTGCGAATGGCTTTTCTTGATGAAGCCCTTCGGGTAATAAAAGCGCTCGCGCACGTGGTTGTCCAGCA
>RFGN01000740.1 GCA_003696645.1 Gammaproteobacteria bacterium
ATCCTCGGTCACCGTCATCGAGCGGAACTTCCATACCTCCACGATCTGTCCATCCAGCCCGTAACGCCTCTGCTTGAACAGCACCGGTCCTTTGGAGCTCAATTTCACCGCAAGCGCAATTCCCAGCATGATTGGAGAGACAAGTATCAGAATCAGAGTTGAGAGAACGATATCCTCAAGCCGCTTGAGCATCCCGAACGGACCAAAAAACGGGCTCTCGCAAAGCGCAAAGACGGGCATGCCGCCCACATCCAGCTCGCGCGCATGAAGCATCTCGAACATGAATAGATCCGGCACCCAGTAGATTGATGCTGTAGTATCCTGCAGGGCATCAAACAACGACCGCATCCGGGCCTCTGCACGTAGCGGCAAGGCCAGATAGACGATATCCACCCCATTCTTTCTCACTTGCTCTAGCACATCTTCACATTTTCCGAGGATAGGTAAGCCATCAACATTCGCGCCCTGTTTGCGCTCGTCATCATCAAAAAAGCCAAGCAGGCGAATGCCCATCCAGTCACTGGTCCTGATATGATCGGCTAGGCTCCTTCCCAACGAGGCTGCCCCAACAATAACGGCGGTTCGGGTGTTTCTTCCGTGCTTCCGGAGCAACCGCATGCACATCCGCTCAAGCGCATGAAGCCCGATCAATGCCAGCGGTGACAAAATGAACCAGGAGCCAGTAACCAGCCGGGAATAAGACTCCGTGGTCTTGGTCACCCACGCAACTCCAAAAAGAGAGCACACAACGATCAACCAACCGCCCAAAAGCACCCGGAACTCATGCCAATACGTCGCTCCTCGCCAGGGCCGATAGGCATCCACCGCACCCATGGCCACCCACGTCAGAATACCCCCCAAAATGGCCGCCATTTGATAGGTCTGGTTAAATGTCTGATCAAAGACAACGCATAATGTGGGCAACAAGGCCCACACGGTCAATGCATCCGCCAACCTTTGCCCTACAGCAAGCCAGATATGATATCGTCGCAACACCCCCCCTTTCACGATCTATCCACCCTAAACACCACTTCCTCCATACCCTTCACGAGTTACTGGCTAGAATAGTACGAATCCAGTTTGAAGTGGAACTTTGAATCCGCGAATCGTATTACAGCCCCCAAATCAATCTCTGCACCAACGCTCTCCCGGTTCTCTTCTGATTCGTAACAGTTGCAACAAAAATCTCGCAAGAAATTCCATGTTGAAAAGAATATATCTTCGCCACAGTCGCCCGAAGTCCTTCCCAAACAGACGGTACAGCCACTCAAACCCGGACTGTCGAATCCATTCTGGCGCCATTCGGATGCGACCGCCAAAGAAATCAAAAGCTGCTCCACAAGCAATAAATACGGAGCCATTGATTTTTTCGATATGATCATCGATCCAGTAATCCTGCTTTGGCGTTCCCAGCCCAACACAAATGATATCTGGCTGCAGCTGGTTGATCTCCCGGCAGATGGCCTCGTCTTCCTCTTCCGTAAGCGGCCTGAACGGAGGGGAACAGTAGCCCACAATCCGGATATGTGGATATCGAGCCTCCAGATAACTCTTCATCTTCACGACCACATCCTCCGCACCACCATAGAGATAGAAGGTGTAGCCCGTCTTTTCCGAGTGCTCG
>RFGN01000741.1 GCA_003696645.1 Gammaproteobacteria bacterium
AGCGTGTCGACGAGGATAAACAGGGATTCCGACAGGGGCAGGCCGACATGATCAGCCAATGCCTGGGGGGCGGCAGCTGTACCCCCGTCTCCCCCGTCCAGGGTAATGAAATCGGGAGCGGAATGGCTGCCTCGACGAACAATGGCTTCACACAGGCGTTCGATATAGACCTGTGAACTGATGACGGTCTTGATCCCCACAGGAAGTCCAGTCAAGGATCGAATATGGTCAATCTTGTCCAGTAGGTCATCCGGGGTTTTGATGTCCAGATGGCGATTGGGACTGATCGAAGGTTTGCCTATCGGTATGCCCCGTATTCGGCTGATTGCTGGTGTCACCTTGACGCCAGGGAGCAGCCCTCCCTTGCCAGGTTTGGCCCCCTGTGAGAGCTTGATCTCGAAGGCGCGGACATGACGGGCCACCTCCTTCAGTTTCTGATCAGACAGATTGCCCTTTTCATCTCGAACCCCATATTTGGCCGTACCGATCTGAAAGATCAGGTCACATTCGCCTTCCAGGTGATAGGGAGACAGCCCTCCTTCACCGGTATTGAGCCATACATTGGCCTTGCCAGCACCGATGGACAGGGCCTGGATCGCAGGTTTGGATAACGCCCCATAACTCATTGCAGAGATATTGACGATATTTTTGCTGATGAAAGGTTTGTCGGCCTCAGCACCAATCACGGTAGTACAGGTTTCGCAATGGGCTTCACCGAGGCTGGGGTAGGGAGAGTTGATAAAGATATATGAACCCGGTTGGCGCAGATCATTGGTAGAACCAAAACCAATGGTTCCCGGTTCCTTTTTGGCAGCCTGATAGACCCAGGAACGGGTGGCCCGATTGAAGGGTAGTTCCTCGCGATCATTGGCAAAGAAATACTGCCGGAAATAGACTCCCTGCTTTTCCAGAAAATAACGCAGATGTCCAAGTACCGGAAAATTGCGCAATACACTGTGACGGGACTGTGAAAAGTCCAGATAGAAAATGATGGCAAGAACGACAATCAGGGTAATGCCGATCCAGCCGATGGATTCAATCAGGAACATGGATCAGTGCCTGATGACAATCATCTTTTCAATCATCATGTCTTTCAGAGTATAACCGATCCCGCCCGTTCCCAGCCCGGATTTTTTGAATCCTCCAAAGGGCATCCAGTCTACACGAAAGGCAGTATGTTCATTGATCAGTACAGTCTTGGCAGTCAACCTGTCGGCCGCCTGAAACGCCAGATCGAGATCACGGGTAAAAATGGCAGACTGGAAGGCAAAATCCGGATGATTGGCACGTTCAATTGCCTCATCGAAGTCGGAATAGGAATAGATGGCAATGACCGGGCCAAAGACCTCTTTCTGGGAGATGTTGCATTGGCTTGGTGGATTGTAAAGAATCGTGGCCGGATAGCAGGTTTCTGAAACGGGCTGGCCGCCACACAGGAGTTCACCTCCCCTTTCCCGGGCTTCGCTGACCCATTGGTGGACCCTTTGTACCTCTGAAGGTCTAATCAATGGTCCAATATCTGTTGTTTCATCGACAGCAGGCCCGACCTTGAACTGACGGGCTGATTCGGCCATTTTCTCGGCCAGACTCCGGGCAATGGATGTATGCGCAAAGATGCGTTGAACCGATACACAGACCTGTCCGGCGTGATACAGACCACCCTTGAGCAGCATAGGAATGGCGGCCTCCCAGTCACTGTTATCTGTCACGATCACTGGAGCAGCCCCCCCATGTTCAAGGGTGCAATGCGCACCGGCAGCGAGCTTGGATCGCAGATGCCAACCCACGCGGCTGGAGCCGATGAAGGAAAAAAAGGCGATGCGTTCATCGGCAACCATCTGTTCCGCGACATCATGATCACAATGTATGACCTGTCCCCATGGATTGGGTAGGCCCGCCTCACGCAGAATCCCCACCAGGGTAATACAGGAAAGTGGAGTGGCTTCTGCCGGTTTGACAATAAAAGGG
>RFGN01000742.1 GCA_003696645.1 Gammaproteobacteria bacterium
CCATTCGTCCGTGATGCGGTAGTCCATCGCACTCAGTCCGGTGGTATTCGGGTAGCCCAGCCAGGTCACCTGCACCGGCGCCGGCTTGAGGGCGAACACTTCAAGTCTGTTATCTTCGGTAAAGCCAGAAAGATCGACAAGTATATCAACTTCATCCTGTCTGATCAGCTGTGCCGTTTGCATGATCGTAAGGGAATCAATCCTGTTCCAACGGTCCATCAGTGATCTCAACTGTCGAGTCATGTCATCCTCGACCTTGCAAGTTGAATACGCGTAAATCTGAAGCAACGTCCTATCATAATTTTCCAGCAAGGCGGACAGAAAATAGGCAACTGAATGCTGTCTGAAATCGCCAGATACCAGCCCAACTCTCAACCTTTGATGATTTCCAGGCCTTTCAGCCATCATCGGATCAAATTTCCATGCATAGCGCTGTGGTAACATGCTGCCCCGATCCACATGGATCTTTTCCCAATTTCGATGCTCTTGATACAACAAGTCCTTGTCCAGTTTCGAGGGGTAGTTAAGAAAGGCCAAAAAGCTTCCGTGGAACTGACTGTATTCAAGTGCCGAACGACTCTGCTTGCCGAAATCTTGTAGAGATTTCCTGTACAGATACAGGGCTTCATCATGGATACCCATGGCCTGCAGGGTCCGTGCCAGGCAACCCTGCAATGGGCTGTTGTCAGGAAATTTCTTCAGCATCTTTCTCAAAAAGGTTTCTGCATCAGAGAGTTTTTTGCGATGGATATAACAGCCCGACAGATTGATCATGTAATCAATGTTTTCCGGGTCAAGCATATGGGCACGATGAAACAGATATTCAGCGTTTTTGTGAAAGCCTCGTGCCTGATGAATGATGGCCAGATTATTGAGCGCCTCCAGGCAACGATCATTCATCGACAGGGTCTTTTCATAGAATTGAACTGCCTCATCGTATTTCACCTGTGACAACAAGCTATCTCCGACCAAAAGTGCCCATAAATAGTTGTCAGGGTGCTGGGCATGCAGCTTGCGTGCAAACTGTTCTGCCAGATTGGCCTGACCTGCCCTGATTGCATCCCAGATCAGTGAGGTGATATCGTGGGCAATTGTCGAATTTGAATCAAGTACAGGCAAAAGCAGGTCAAAAGCAGATTCATATCCTCTCTGTTGACGATAGAGCAGGGCCAGCATCTTTCTGGCCGGCAAAGACAGGGGATTGAGCCGAAGGCAGGACTGGTAATAATGCTCGGCATGGGAA
>RFGN01000743.1 GCA_003696645.1 Gammaproteobacteria bacterium
AGCAGCAGGCTGCCGGTCCCGTTGATGGTGGCGCCAATCAACTTGTCCCCTTCCCTCTTTTCAACGGGAATCGGTTCACCGGTCACCATGGATTCATCGACATGGCTCTCCCCTTCCAAAACTACCCCATCCACTGGAATCTTTTCTCCGGGTTTGACACGCAGGAGATCACCCACCTGAACCTGTTCCAGTGGAATATCGATTTCAGAGCCATCTTCAGCGACGCGTCTGGCGGTTTTGGGGGCCAGCCCCAGTAACAGCTTGATGGCGGCATTGGTCTGGCTTCGGGCACGCAATTCTAGCACCTGTCCCAATAGTACCAAGGCAGTAATCACTGCCGCCGCTTCAAAATAGACAGGAACCAAGCCCCATTCATTCCGTACACTTTGTGGAAAAAGACCTGGGAATAGCACCCCAACCAGACTGTACCCCCAGGCGACACTGACCCCGATCGCTATCAGGGTAAACATGTTCAGATGGCCGCTCCTGATGGATTGCCAACCCCGTTGCATCAGGACCTTTCCGCCCCACCAGACCACGGGGGCTGAAATCAGCAGTTCAATCCACTGTCTGATTGTCGGGGTGACCAACTGGTTGATCATTTCAGGCCAGAACTCTGCCGTCATGGCACTGAAAAATACAGGAATGGCCAAGATCGTGCTGAACCAGAATCGGCGACTCATGTCATCCAGTTCGCTGGTGTCCTCCTTGACCTCGACGGAACGGGCCTCCAGCGCCATGCCGCATTTTGGGCAGCTTCCAGGATGGTCCTGAACAATCTCTGGATGCATGGGACAGGTATATTCTGTAGTGGTTGTTGCCGATGGAGAGACCATCGGTTCCAGGGCCATCCCGCATTTTGCACAGGTACCTGGCCCCTTCTGTTCCATTCCCGGACACATCGGGCAGAAATACATCGCATCCTTGTCGACTTCCGAAGTAGATGAAGTGGAAGAGGCGGCGTGATGACCGCAACACGAGTGCGTCTTCTCGGTCTTCTTTTCATGGCAGCAATGTCCTTCGTGCTTGCCTTTTTCTGTTGAAGCCTCAGAAAGATATTTTTCCGGCTCAGCAACAAAGCGGTCATGACAGCGCTGGCAGCAGAAATAATAGTGTTTTCCCCGGAACTCAGTTTTGTATTGAGCATCTCGTGTGACGGTCATGCCACACACAGGGTCCTTCAACTGATCTGCAACCAGATAATCTTCTGGATGGGCCTCAAAACGGGTTTTACACCCTTGACTACAGAAATAAAAGGTCTCCTCCTGATACTGGGCATGGAACTCGGCATCCCTGTTTACATCCATTCCGCAAACCGGATCCTTGAAACCTTGTTCCGGTTTATCATGTGAATCAACGTGCGAATAGGCCTCCGGATTTTCCACAAATTTTTTCATGCAGCCCTGACTGCAAAAATAGACCTCCTCGCCGTGATGTCGGACATGGTATTCCGAGGCATCGGTGACCTTCATTCCGCATACGGGATCTTCAAGTGGTGTTTTATGGGTAGCGTGGCAGCTCATGGTATTACCTCGTTTTCATAGGTCTGCATCAAGTATAAAGCTGTGACTTGCACACAGGTTCAAGGATTATCTTCAAGAAATATTGTCGATTCGATCAGGCTGCAGATGGAGTGACCGTCCGGGATGCCATCCGGCATGCTTTCCCACTGTTCAAGGGCCGCCTGCATACGCTCCAGACTCTGTTGCATGGACTGAATCTTCTTGCGATTCACGTCTATCTTATGCTTCATCAGAGAGCGAACATGGGCACAGGGCGAACGTCCTTTTTCACTGTCCTTCAAGATGCCGTGTATCTCATTCAGGCTGAA
>RFGN01000744.1 GCA_003696645.1 Gammaproteobacteria bacterium
CGTAGTTGCCCACATCGGACTTGTAGGTCATGTTGCCGATGCTGTCGTAGCGATAGCTCTTGGTCTGGGTCGCTGACAGGCCACTGATCGCATCGGTGATGGTGCTGGTGGTGCATATTCTGGCGCAAACTGATCACTGATTCTGGTCCAAAGCGATCATCGATTCTGGAGATAACCGATCAATTTTGTCAGGTATCCAGAATGGGTGATCGGAAAGAACCAGAAACCAACCTGACGCATTGAAATAACTGAGCAACTGCTGTTTTCTTGAGCTTTTACAGGCGGAGAAGACAGCGGTGGCAAAGAAGAGGTTATCAATGCGTAAAATCAAAGAGATCCTGAGGCTTCGACATGAGGCCGGTTTATCTTATCGAGGCGTGGCCAAGGCCCTGAACATTGGCTACGGCACGGTAGTAGACTACCTGAACCGAGCGCAACGGGCGGGACTGGAGTGGCCGCTCCCTGCGGGCATGAATGAACGGGAACTGGGACGCCGACTGTTTCCCGCGCAGATCAGGAACGGTCCCCACCGCTACGCAGAGCCAGACTATCCGGCGATCCACCAGGAACTGAAGCGCAAAGGCGTCACGCGGCAACTGCTGTGGCAAGAATATCGTCAGCGGTACCCGGACGAGGGCTACAGCTATGCCCAGTTCTGTCATCGCTATCGAGACTGGTTGGGACGCCAACAGCGCAGCATGCGGCAGAACCATCGTGCCGGAGAGAAACTGTTTGTAGACTATTGCGGGCCGACGATGACGATCGTCAACCCGGATACCGGCGAGTACCGTCAGGCGCAGATCTTTGTAGCGGTGCTTGGGGCATCAAACTACACGTTTGCCTGCGCCAGCTGGAGCCAGAAACAGGAAGACTGGCTGCATGCTCACGTCAAGGCCTTTGAGTTCTTCGGAGGGGTTCCCGAACTGATTGTCCCGGACAACCTGAAGAGCGCCGTCCACAAGACGCACCGTTATGACCCGGATATCAATCCCAGCTACCAACAGCTGGCGGCCCACTACCGGTGTGCGATTGTCCCGGCAAGGCCGTACAAACCCAAAGACAAGGCCAAGGTCGAAGTAGGCGTCCAGATCGTCGAACGCTGGATCATGGCTAGACTGCGCCACCAGACCTTCTTCACCCTGACCGCCCTGAACCAGGCCATCCGTGGGTTGCTGGATGATCTCAACCGACGTCCCTTCAAGAAACTTCCCGGGACACGACTCAGCCAGTTCGAGCAGCTGGACAAGCCTGTCCTGAAGACCTTGCCCACTCGGCCTTACCGGTACACCCACATCAAAAAGGCCCGAGTGCATATCGACTATCACATTGAGTATGACAGGCATTACTACTCCGTTCCTCATGCCCTGGTCAAGAAGGAGGTCGAAGTCCAGGCCAATGATCAGGTGGTAATGATCTACCATCAGGGCCAGCGGGTTGCCAGTCATCCCCGCAGTCGGCGTCCCGGAGCCCACAGCACCTGCCCGGAACATATGCCACATGCCCATCAGGCCCTGCATGACTGGTCTCCTGAGCGGTTCCTGAGATGGGCAGGAGATATCGGCGCTGAAACCCGTGCTGTGGTGAACCACCTGCTTCAGGAGAGACGCCATATCGAGCAAAGCTATCGTCGTATCCTGGCCTTGCTGGGCAATGCCAGGAAGTATGGTCGCGAACGGCTCAACAATGCCTGTGGTCGCGCCCTGTTGATCGGCTCACCAACCCGCCACAGTGTGGAGTCCATCCTGAAACAGGGCCTGGATCAGGTCGCTGTTGAACCCCCGTCAGGCACTGTGCAGGAGGAGTTGCATCTGGATCATCATGAAAATGTTCGTGGTGAAGAGTATTACCATTAACCCCATGACTAGGAGTCAATATGCTGAACAATCAAACCTTGCAAACGCTACGCAGTCTCAAACTCACCGGCATGGCCGAGGCCCTGGAACAGCAACAGGCTCAGCCCTCGACCCATGCTGAACTCGGATTCGATGAACGTCTGGCCCTGCTGGTCGATCGGGAGGCGACGTATCGCAGTAACAATAAGGTGGCTCGTCTGTTGAAGGCCGCCAAACTCAAGCTGCAGGCCCTTCCGGAAGATATCGATTACCGTCATCCACGTGGCCTGCAGAAGAGCTAGTTTGCAGATCTGCTCAGTAGCCAATGGATTCATCAGCACCTTAATGTCCTGATCACCGGGCCCACTGGCTGTGGCAAGACCTATCTGGGTTGTGTGCTGGCCACACAGGCCTGCCGCCATGGTCTGTCTGTGCGCTACTTTCGCACTTCCCGATTGCTGGAGGCCTTGACCATCGCCCATGGCGATGGTCGCTTTACCAGGCTGATCACCCAACTGGCCAAAACAGACCTGCTCGTCCTCGATGACTGGGGACTGGAAAAGATGTCGCTCGCGCAGCGCAACGATATGCTGGAAATCATGGAAGATCGTCATGGCCTGAAATCCACGTTAATCACCAGCCAGTTACCCTTCGAGCAGTGGCATAAGGCCATCGGCGATGCCACCCTGGCTGATGCCATCCTCGATCGTCTATTGCACAATAGCCACAAACTGAAACTCAAGGGGGAATCCATGCGAAAAATGATGTGTGATCTGTCTGTTTCCGATCACTCTTAGTGGTATGATCAGATCGTCGCGTCAGGTTGTTTTGATGATCGCTTAAAACCAGAACCAATGATCACTTTCGCCAGAATACGCAGCTAGTCAGGCCGCGGGCTATATCAATAAGATTACCTACGTATTGATATTGTGGTTTGGCGCGCGGTTGGTCATCAATGGTGACCTGAGTGTCGGACAATTAGTCGCCTTTAATATGTTGGCGGGTCAGGTGAGTGGTCCGATATTACGATTGGTACAATTATGGCAGGATTTCCAGCAGGCAGGGATATCAGTAGAACGCTTGGGGGATATTCTTAATGCCCCGGGCGAGAAAGGGTATAGTCCAAATCGGGCATCGCTGCCTTCATTACAAGGACGTATCACCTTTGATCAGGTCACTTTCCGTTATCATCACGATAGCCCGGAAATATTGCGACGTATTTCGTTAGAGATTGCTCCTGGGCAGTCGTTGGGTATAGTTGGTCGCTCGGGTTCCGGTAAAAGTACCCTCGCCAAGCTGGTGCAGCGCATGTATGTGCCTGAAAGTGGGCGGGTACTGATCGATGGAATGGATCTTGCATTGATTGAACCGGCCTGGTTAAGGCGACAGATTGGTGTGGTGATGCAAGAGAACTTTCTTTTTAATCGAAGCATTCGAGATAATATCGCCTTGCGTGATCCTGCCATACCGATGGAGGCTGTGATTTATGCTGCCCAGCTGGCTGGAGCACATGAGTTTATTCTAGAGCTCAAGGAAGGCTACGACACGATTGTAGATGAGCAGGGCAGTAACCTGTCGGGTGGGCAACGTCAGCGTATAGCGATCGCCAGAGCACTGGTGACCAATCCACGTATTTTGATTTTTGATGAAGCTACCAGTGCGCTGGATTATGAATCAGAGAGCATAATTCAAAATAACATGCAGGCAATCTCCAAGGGGCGTACCGTCATTATTATCGCCCACCGATTGAGTGCTGTTCGACATTGTCACCGAATCATAGTGATCGATAAAGGCATTATTATTGAGCAAGGAGACCACGCGACCTTATTGGCAAAAAATGGTCCCTATGCCCGACTCTATCAGTACCAGAATGCTGACAACATTACCGCATCAGTTGCTTAAGCAGATGGCCAGAAATAAAGACGTTTATGAGTTCCTGCCCGCTGTCCTGGAAGTGCAGGAAACACCACCATCCCCATTAGGCCGTATTATAGTCTTCACCATCATCCTTTTGTTTAGTATTGCTGTTGTTTGGGCCTGTATAGGAGAGGTCAATATTGTTGCAACGGCACAAGGAAAAATCATTCCCAATGGGCGTGTCAAAATCATTCAGCCCCTTGAAATTGGCACGGTGCGTGAGATACA
>RFGN01000745.1 GCA_003696645.1 Gammaproteobacteria bacterium
CTTGAAAGCCTTATGGTGGAAGTCGTAAAGTGATCATCCAGCTTTCCAATCCCTGCCGCCCTTCAATAATCTTCCTCAATCCATCTTCACAAAATCCTTCAGCACTTGGCCATGGGTAGTCCTGATCTCCACCGTGTAACGGCCCGGTGGGAGCGCGCGGATCGGTAGAGGTGCTTCTCCTCGTTCCAAAACCAGCTGCCCACGGGAATTGAAAACCCGGACGGAAGTGATCGGGTAGGGACTGGTGATGTTGAGGGTGTGCGATGCCGGATTAGGGAAAAGGGAAATTTCTCGGGCGTGGAGATTCTCGCTGGTTTTTACCAGTTCGTCCCCTGATTTCACAAAAGTCATGTCTTCAGTAAGCTGGATGGTATCGGTCAGGATGTTTCCGTTGCCACAGTCAACGATCACTTTGTAGCGGCCTTTGAAGCCGTCGGTACTCCATTTGCCGTTGGCGTTGGTGATGCCGTTTTCGTTGGTCCACCATTCGTTGAAAACGAGGTCCAGGAACGTCTGACCGGCGGGTTTCAGACTCCAGTCCTGGTTGAACAAGGGGGCGTTGTTGTGCCAGTGCGCACCATCCCAGAAGCCCCACATCAGGAAGCCGTCGGTGCTGGGGTGACTAAAAACCATGGTCATGAAATCTCTCAGGTAGGTGGCGGCCAGGGAGTCGTCCATGGCCGGGTCGGTGTCGTATTCGGTGATGCGGGCCTTTTTACCAAAGGAAGTGTGAAAATCATCCAACACAGCTTGCACGTCGTAAATGGAGGTGGGAAAAAGCCCGATGTGGCCCTGAAAGCCAATGCCATCGAGCGGTGCGCCGGCATCCAGCAATTCCTGGATAAATTGTTTGAGGCGGTCGTAAAGTTCCCCGTCTGTATTGCCTTGCCCGATGGTGATGTAGTCATTGATCCACAGGCCTGCCCCAGGGTCTTCTTCAGCCATTTTCTGAAATGTTTCAGCGTAGATCTCCCTGCCTGTGGGGTAACCCGGTTTGCCCGCCAGGGCGAACTCGAGGTCGCGGTTGGTGGTGATTTCATTGAGCACGTCCCAGTCTTCGATATTTCCCTCGATACCCGGGAAATGC
>RFGN01000746.1 GCA_003696645.1 Gammaproteobacteria bacterium
CAAACACTACAAAGCCCTGCCGGATATCCAGATCGTCGAGTTTCGCCCTCGCTGAAACCGGCCGTCCCTACTGCCCGCCGCGCCCCCATTGAGCAGAATCCGGTTTTTCCTTAAGCTTTTCCTAAAGTTTGGACCGGAATTGGGTTCTATCCGGCCGCGATAGCATAGGGTTGGGTCTTTTTCTCGTGGTTTTGCTCATCGGCATTACTGGCAGAAAATAGTTGGCGCCGTTTCTGCCCTCGTAGATAGCGGAGGAGCAACCCCAGCGTCCACCGGCGGGGATGATACCAATGGATACCCATCTGCGCCAATCCCTGCTCCAACGATGGGAAGGTTTGGGCATGCTTCTGCTCGAAAGCCGGCCAGGCGACCAACTGGGTCAGACTGGCCGCCACGAAAGAAAGGAGGACACTGCGCTCGATCGACCGTGGGGAGCGGACCTGATAGTGATCGAAACCCAGCTCCTCCTTGGTATCTCTCATATTGGTTTCGAATCCCCATCTCACCTGGTAGTATCGGATGATGGTTTCCACGGGCAAGGTCACATCGGTGGTATAGACCAGAAAGTATCGATAGGGTCTCCTCTTTGGGGGAGGGGTGCGCACCACCACCAGGCGCACCGGCTGGGGACACATCCGGGTGCGCACGATGTGATGCGCCACCCACAAGGGCTGCTCGAAACCGGGCACGGCTATGGGCGTATAGGTCCACTGCTGGAAATGGACCCGCCGACCATAGATGCGCTTCCGGCCTCTGTGGGGCTGCTGGGAAGGGAGGGGCCGATAGAAGAAAGCCCCATTTTTTCGTGCCCGACATAAGAGATGGTGACCTTGCTTGAGTAAGACGTTGAAATACTTACGGTTATTGAAGCCTCGGTCGAAGATGATGAGGCCGGCTGGAATCACCGACACGATCGATTCGAAGGCCGCCAATGCCGAGGTGCCCAACGCATGGGGATCCAACAGACGCACCCATACGGGAAACAGGCGCGTGAGGAGGCCATCCAGTCCCACAATCCCCAGCGCGGCAAATTGATGGCCCCAGTGAAATTTCGATTGGTTGGTGTTGCCTTTCCGATAGCGATGATTGCGAAAAAAGTGCAGCCCCCACTGCTTCTTCCCCGTCTTGATCGCATGGGTATGGTCGTAGACATAGACCCAATCGGGCAGATAGTCTACCAGCAGGCCGATCAGTCGCTGGACGAGCGGGATCTCCTCCCAGCGTCCCCGGCTGAGGAACTTGACCAGCGACCAGTAGCGGCTGGCCGGTTGACCCGCCAGGTAGATACCCGTGACTGTATGTCGCCCTTCGCACAGAATCACACCCCACACGTAGGCGTAGAACAGGGCGAAGTTTTGACTGTTGAACAGATCGCGAAATGCGTATACTATCGTGTCGAGCAGGGTGCCGGTCATGATTACTCTCCTGATTCTTTGACGAGAGGTAAGGAGAATAATCTAACCGCTCCTGCTCCTTTTTTATAGATCAAACAGCTTCACAGTGTCCAAACCTTAGTAAGTGGATAGATTCTCTCCCAGGAGGATGCCCTTTATGGCCAAGAAACGGACTACCTACAGTGCTGATTTCAAGTTCCGCCTGGCC
>RFGN01000747.1 GCA_003696645.1 Gammaproteobacteria bacterium
ATTGGGGAAATTCACATTGTTTGGACGAATGACATAAATGAGCTCGCTGCAAGTGAGGGATTCATTTTCGTAATCGTCATAAGCCACCCATGTGCGGCGGTAGGTCACTGTGTCGTTGTCGCAGGCATCGTTGTCGAGTAGCACCAGTTCAACCAATTGCACACTTGGAGACACATCGCAATTGTCATAAGCGGCCGGTGGCGGTACCTGGGCCACATCCTGAGAGCAGGCAATGGTCCGGTCGAAACAGTCAATCGTCGGGGGCATTTTGTCTTCAACCTTAACATGGCCCCAGCATTTGTTGCCGGTGTCGGGGTCGGTGACGCTTACTACGTAATTGTAACCGATGTCATCGCAACTGAGCACATTGCCCAAGGACTCGCCGTTTTCGTTGAGTACCTCCACCAGGTAATCGTCGTAACAGCCGTAAGGACCGCCTTCGAGGATCATGTCGGCACCAATCACTGCCTGGCCATTACCATCGAGTGAGGCTTGCACATCGTCGTTGCAGCTAAGGGTGCTGACGGGGTCGGGATATTCTTCAATGGTAACGGTAAAGGTGCAGGTGCCCTGGTTGCCATCCATATCGGTGGCCGTGTATTCCAGGGTGTGTACACCAATGTAGAAGTAATCACCGGAGCCAACATCACCACCTGTCTGCTCAATAACCGGATTGGGATCGCAGTTGTCGGTTGCTGTCACAAAGAAGTTGACGATTTTGGAACACAGGCCCGGGCCAAGGGTAATGACCATGTCCTCCGGGCAGTTGAGTACCGGGGCTTCCGTGTCATCAATGGTAATGGTAACGGTGTATTGGTCATCAGCACAAATCCCATTTGCCGAAGAAGAAAATGTTCCTTCGGGAAATGGGTTGTTGGCGGCTGCATTGGTATTGAAGCCGTCCAGAGCGTCAGGCCCACTGAATGTCCAATTGCTGATTTCGAAGAATGAGCCATCAGGGCCGGTGTTATCCACCCTGTAGGCCCAGCCGTCCTTGTATTCCCAGGGCGTGCCAGTGCCATCCTGATTGATGTCACCAAATACATCAATCACCATTCCGTTGCAAAACAGTTCAATGGCATCATCACCGTTGATGGACGGGGCCAGGTTGTCGGTATAGGTTGGCGGAAAGCCGAAGAAACTTTCAAAAACATTGGCTTCAGTAGACACCCAAATGTAGGTGCCGGCGCTAACAGCATCGGCAGGGAAAGTGAACTCCTGACCATCGGAACCACCACCATTGTTGGCGGAGCCGAAGCCATAAATGCTCAGGTCGGGAATGTCGGTAAGGGCGTAAAATTCTACTGCCTTCGGTAAACCTCCAGTCACGGGTCCATCGATAACACCTGAGATAACCAGGTTGCCGCAGCCACCCACGGTATTTGTCACATCGTAAGTGCCGTTGTCACTGGAGGCAATGTCGATATAGCCGGTTTCGGAGTTGAGGGCCAGGGTTGGTCCTCCACTTACAGCTACATAAGTATAGACCCCATCGGTGCCGGTAGTATGTGAAACCACGGGATTGGCAGCATTGGGACAGTATTCACTGGCATCGTAGGAAAACTCCGCATCAGGCGCCTCCAGCACTGTGATATTCACTTCATCGATGGCACTGGTGCAAACTCCGGTGGCTGCCGCTGTAACCGTCCAGGTCAGAACAACCACAGAACCGGCTTCGGAAGCTGCAGGAGTGTACGTGGCCGCAGGATCATTTACGTCAGAAA
>RFGN01000119.1 GCA_003696645.1 Gammaproteobacteria bacterium
ACCTACTCATTCCTCAATAGAGATTGACAACTGAATCCTTGCCAGACGTGTTGACGATTTGGTCATATATCCAGGCATAGGTCTTTTCCATTCCCTCGCGCAGTGGGGTCGAGGGTTCCCAGCCCAACAGCTTCTTGATTAGGGTGTTGTCACTGCTCCGACCCCGCACACCTAGCGGTGCATCGAGCTTATAGCGTCTTTTCAGATGAACGCCTGCGATCTCTTCAACGATATCCACGAGTTGATTGATAGATACCATTTCGGCGCTACCCAGATTAATCGGTTCACGAATATCGCTATGCATAATGGCTTGCACACCGTGCAGACAATCATCGATGTACATGAAACTCCTTGTCTGCAGGCCATCACCCCATATCTCGATTTCATTCGAACCAGACAGTTTTGCCTGGATGACCTTGCGGGAGATCGCAGCAGGCGCTTTTTCGCGACCACCGTCAAATGTGCCATGCGGGCCATAGACATTGTGGAAACGGGCCACACGCGTTTCCAAACCAAAGTCCTCACGAAAATGGCGACACATGCGCTCGCTGAATAGCTTCTCCCAGCCGTAACCATCCTCGGGGTCAGCCGGATAAGCATCTTCCTCTTTTAATCCCGGATTATCTGTGGTTTTTTGCTTGTACCCAGCGTAGACACAAGCCGATGATGAGAAAAAGTAACGGGTTGCGCCCACATCCCGCGCGGCCATCAACATGTGAGTGTTGATGAGAACAGACAGCATACAGAGGGCTTTGTTATTCTCAATGAACCCCATGCCCCCCATATCGGCCGCGAAATTATAAATCCAGTCGCAACCATTTGCCGCTTGATAGCAGTTAGTCTTCTCTCTTAGATCGAGGGTGAGGTTCTCTGCTTCAGGAAAGCGTTGATACCATTGCCATTGCGGCTTGATATCCACGGCGCGAACGCGATATCCCTGTTGTAGAAGGGATGCAACCATGTGGCCGCCGATAAATCCACCGGCGCCAGTTACTAAAACGAATTTTGTCATCGGGTTCCTCCATTGATGAATTTGGATACAAAATTAGATGGTCTCCTGAGATTGGCCTCATTCTTTG
>RFGN01000748.1 GCA_003696645.1 Gammaproteobacteria bacterium
CTTAGAAATCCCATATCTTCATGATCGGAGATCTTGACGTTCTCATAGGCAAGTTGATAACGGCCCTCAGAAGGGGATATATCAAGCGCAAGGCCGTATGAGGTTGGCAATAACATGCCGAGGATGATCAGCAGGTGAAAGGGGGCATGCCGCAAAGACATGTTTTTCATTTTACCTGTTCTGGCGAGCGGTCTCTGCTGGTGGGTGGAGATCTGAAGAGGGGAGACAAATGTGGATCAGGTGAATTTTAGACCCTTCTCGGAAGATATGTCAGTTTTTCAGCAGTTGGATCTTTTTGTGGATCTGGTGTGCCTGGGCGGTCCGTTGGGTATGCGCGTAGACCTGCTCCAGTTGTTTCATGAATGGTGCAACGGCAGAGTTTATGGACGGATGCTGTTTCTCCAGTAATGCGATCGTCTGGGTAAGAATCGGTTCTGCCTGTTCGTATAGGCCTTCATCCATATAGATATCCGACCACCGTTTAAGAAAGTGGATCGTCTTTTCATGGGCGGTCCCCAACGCCTGGGCCATGATTGCAAAGGCCTTGCTGAAATAGCGGTTGGCATGAGAGTAGTCCTGTTCTTCAAAGTAGGATCGTCCAATGCGGCTGTTGAGGATGATGAACTGTGGATGATGGGAGGGGTAGACTGAATTGGAGATTTTTAGGGCCATGCGGTAGTGTTGGCGTGCCTCTTTCATCCTTCCTGACTCTTGCAGTTTCATGCCCAGCTTTTCATGCAGGGAGGCAAGCATGGGATGCTTGTCGCCAAGGCGCTGCTGCATGGCATTGATATTCTGTTGCATCTGTTCGAACCGGTCCTGCAACAGGAGGGTCTGTTCGACCTGAAATCTGTTGCTGTAATGTCGGTCGGAACTGACGGGCAGGGTACTGGCCTGAGTGGCGTATTGGACCATCAGGGTCAGCAGGGCAGACAGAAAAGATAATTTATTGGTCAACACGGGTTACCCTTGGCTTAACTTGGGCTTAACATAGCATATTTCAATCATGAAGTGAAATGCCTGAACTGATCTATATCGAAGAGGCCGTTCGAGGTCATCCACATGCGCAGAGAATCCTGAAAAGATTTCCCCGGGCAACAGTGGTGCCATGTAACCGCTATACGGAGATTTTCAACCCCAAGGCCCAGAATTTTCGCCTGCAAAAACAAAGTCCTGCACTGATCCTTGCCGAAAAGCACGGTACGACGGTGTTGCCGGCCCCGCCGGGTTATGGCATTGGTTCCAGACATAATTATTACTTTTCGCACATGCTGAATTGCCCCTATGACTGCCGTTATTGTTTTTTGCAGGGGATGTATCGTTCGGCACATTACGTAATTTTTATAAATTACGACAAATATATTGATGAAATAAATGAAACAATTGCAAAAAGTTCTGAATCTGTGCATTTCTTTTCCGGTTACGATGCCGACAGTCTGGCCTATGATCCGATAACCGGATTTGTCGATCAGTTTCTGCCCGTATTTCGACAACAACCCTCTGCATTGCTGGAATTGCGGACCAAGAGCACGCAGATTCGTTCACTGCTCAGACAGTCGCCGATCGACAATTGTGTGGTGGCCTTCAGCTTTACGCCACAATCACTCGGGGAACTTGAAAATGGTGTCCCGTCCTTGTCACGACGACTTGCTGCCATGCAGACCTTGCAGGAGAACGGGTGGCAGCTGGGGATCCGTTTCGATCCGCTCATTTATCACAAAGATTACCGGACCAGCTACGCTGACCTGTTTCGTGAGGTGTTTGATCGGCTTGATGTATCGAGAATTCATTCGGTCAGTCTCGGTACCTTCCGGGTGCCGGAAAGGTTCTTTGAAGGGATGTGGAAGCTCTATCCAGAAGAACCTTTCTTTTCGGGATCATTGCAACGAAATCCTGCGAATGGAATGGTGGGTTATTCGCAGACCCTGGAGAATGAGATGATTGGATATTGTGAATCGGTACTGTTGACGTATATTTCTTCAGAACAATATTTTCCTTGCAAGGTGTAATCATGTCTTCAACAGAAACTGTGCTTGTAACCGGGGCCAGTCGTGGGATTGGACGCGCCATCTGTGGGCAACTGCTGGCTTTGGGATATCAGGTGATCGGGTTGGCGCGTCATTTTGATCAGGCGGATCTGGAGTTGCCGGGGTTTGTTCCGGTCAGTGTAGATCTGGCCCGACTGCAGGAATTGCCGAATCATCTCATTCATCTTCTGCAGAAGTATCCGGATATCTGTGCCGTGATTTCCAATGCCGGCATGGGTCGGTTTGCCCATCTGGAAGAATTTTCAGTGGAGCAGATTCGGGAGATGGTGGATATCAATCTGACCAGTCACCTGGTGTTGGCGAGAACGCTCATGCCCCACCTGAAATCCCTGCGGCAAAGTCATCTCATCCTTATGGGATCTGAGGCGGGATTGCAGGGTGGCGTCAAGGGGGCAGTATATTCGGCCTGCAAGGCCGGCTTGCGGGCGATGGCGCAATCTCTTCGCAAGGAGGCAGCACGCAGCGGGCTACATGTCAGCATCATCAATCCTGGTATGGTTCAGACCGAATTCTATTCAGGGCAGGCCTTTTCTCCTGGGGCAGGTCAATTGGAGCATCTGCAAACGGATGATGTAGCCAATGCGGTAGTCATGGTCCTGCAGGCCCGTAGCGGTTGCAATATTGATGAAATCAATCTTTCTCCATTGAAAAAGGTCATTCGACATCGGAGTGATCCTTGATACGTGTATACAATGCCTTGAGGGTGGGCAAAATAATCGGCTTGTTCATTGTCGTCGCCGGTGGCACGGAGGCGTCAGCCGAAACTCTGCAAGGGTTGCAGTATTACAAACCGCTCTATGCGGCGGTACAGGCCCATCATGGCCATGACAATTTTGGCCAGATCAAGCTGCACGGGGGATTCAAATATGATATTGGCACCGATCGCAAGGACTTGCCTTTTTCTAACCGGTTGACCCGTGCCATCGGCAAGAGTTGCAATAATCTCTTTTTCGCCTATTCGATGATCTCGTTCTGGGATTTTCAGGATGAGTCGGGTCCATTTGAAGATATCAACCATAATCCAGAGATCTTCTGTGAGGGCACTCACACGGGATACGCGTGGTTGGATGAGCATATTGCGCAATGGGGATATGAACACCTTTCCAACGGGATTGATAATGTTTCTATCTCCCAGGATGGCGTGACCCGTCGCTCAAGGTCTATCCATAATCTGAATGCCGTGTTCGGACTATATGAAAACAGTCACTCAAGACTGAGCGCAAAACTGTGGTGGAACTTTCGCAAATCCGAAAATCCTGACATCGACGATTACTGGGGTCATGTAGATATTCGATTTCTACATGCCAGTGGCTATACCAATTCAAGACAGCAGCATGCCTTTCAATGGAGCATTCAGCTGCGTGGTAGTCCTGTGAAAGGGCGCGGACGCTTGCTTGCCGATATCTCTTATCGACTGCCGGACCGGATAGGGTTCAAGAATGACATGTATCTTTTTGCACAGATCTTCCAGGGATATGGGGATTCCCTTTTGAACTATAACAAGGAGACGACGACATTACGGCTGGGATTTCAGTTGATGAGAGACCCGCTGCCAAGATAGGCAGGATTAAACGTTCAAGTAGATATCGTGATAGTGGTTTTATGCTGACATATTGATGTATAATACATCAGATATATTCCATTATAAATGAGTATTCATTGAAATGATATCTTCCGGGCAAATTCGGGCAGCACGAGCCCTGCT
This sequence comes from Gammaproteobacteria bacterium, assembly GCA_003696645.1. Lineage (GTDB taxonomy): Bacteria > Pseudomonadota > Gammaproteobacteria > J025 > J025 > J025. The sequence goes on from RFGN01000748.1 coordinate 3,754, forward strand.
GGGGCTGGATCAACGTTCTCTGGCCGAGATTTCCGGACTTTCTTTGCCAACCATCCAGAGAATGGAAAGCAGTGAAGGAGACCAGGTGCGTGGCAATGTGGATTCCCTGGTCAAGGTGGTTCAGGCGCTGGAGAGGGCTGGGGTACAGATGATTGCCGAAGGAGAGACAAGTTCTGAAGGTGGGAGAGGGGTCCGACTTCGCTCGCAGGCTAATGTAGATCAGCCCCAAGGAGATGGATACGAAGGATGAGTTCACTTGTCTGGGCTGAGACAGGCATAGTTCTGGCGCTGATATCATCAGGCCTTTCCCTGCTTGCCGGTAGGTGGCCGTCGATAGTACGTCAGCTGGTCCTGCCGGTGTTTGCACTGTCAGGTGCTGTAGCACTGATTGCCGGTTTGATGGGGCTTGGCCTGGACTCAGCGATCATCACACAACTTCCATTGGGGCTGCCCTGGCTGAATTGGCAGTTGCGACTGGATGGGTTGGCGGCATTCTTTCTCTGTCTCATTGGGGTTCTGGTGCTGGCCACGGGGATCTATGGTCGGGGGTATGTCCGTGGGCTTGAGCATGGCCAGGATTCGCCGATTCCATTAGGTGTCTTCAGCGGTTTTTTTGTCTGTGGGATGATGCTGGTCGTGCTTGCCGATGATGCCTTTCTGTTCATGGTGGCCTGGGAATTGATGTCGGTTTCCAGTTATTTTCTGGTGGCCTATCATCATGAACATGCTGCCAACCGGCGAGCTGCCTTTATCTATCTACTGATGGCACATATCGGTGGATTGGCAATTCTGCTGGGATATGGCGTATTGGCGGCGTTCGGAGGGAATTTTACCTTTGAAGGGATGCGAAGTGCGGATCTGCCTTTTTTGTGGGCATCTCTGGCATTTGTTTTGGCCTTTATAGGATTTGGCATGAAGGCAGGGCTGCTCCCCTTGCATGCCTGGTTGCCCGAGGCCCACCCGGTGGCCCCTTCACATATCTCCGCCCTGATGTCCGGGGTGATGCTCAAGGTGGCGGTCTATGGGTTCATCCGATTTGTCTTTGATCTGGTTGGCGAGTTTCACTGGCAATGGGGTATGGCGATCCTGGTGATTGGCAGTATTTCTGCGCTGATGGGTGTCCTGTATGCGTTGATGCAACATGATCTGAAACGTCTGCTTGCCTATCATTCCGTCGAAAATATTGGCATTATCTTCATCGGCTTGGGCCTGTCACAGATCTTTTTCGCCCAGGATCAGGTTGTTATTGGAACACTGGCACTGGTAGCGGCCCTGTATCACACTGTCAATCATGCCCTGTTCAAGGGCCTGCTTTTTCTCGGAGCCGGTGCGATCCTGCACAGTGCCAATGAACGTGATCTTGAAAAAATGGGGGGATTGTTGCGTCGCATGCCCTGGACGGGACTTTTCTTTCTGGTTGGATGTGTTTCGATCTCCGCCCTGCCGCCATTCAATGGGTTTGTCTCGGAATGGTTGACCTTTCAGTCCGCGTTGCAGGCCTGGCAACTTGAAAGTGGTGTGCTGCGAAGCATTGTCCCAATTTCTGCAGCGATGCTTGCACTGACTGGAGCATTGGCTGCCATGTGTTTTGTCAAGGTCTATGGTGTCGCTTTTCTGGGCCAGGCACGTTCCAGGCAAGTTCGACGAGCACGACCTGCCCCCATCAGCATGCGTATCGGTCAGGCGATTCTTGGGGTGATGTGCCTGCTGTTTGGTGTCTTTCCATCAACCATTATCTCTGTGATCGAGGTCATTCCTCACCAGATTGCAGGACAGGATCTGGGCATTGCAACCAGGCAGAGCTGGTTCTGGATGACGCC
>RFGN01000749.1 GCA_003696645.1 Gammaproteobacteria bacterium
GATGTCGGTTTCTTAGAATCCCAGGCCGATGATCTGCGAGAACGGCTGTCAGTCATTAATGTGTCGAAGTTCCCGCCTGTTGAATCAAAATCCTATCAGCCCTTCGAGAGCGAGAAATCTGATAATGAAGAAATAGATGCTGATGCCGAAGGCGATGAAGATCGGTTCTATTTTGGCATCGATATAGGCCCATACTGGTTCGCCCCTTTGGGCAGATGCTTTGCCATGTCGCAGGCCAGTATCGAACGGGAAGCGTTGCGCGTGATTAGAAACGACTGGAAATTATCTGCTGGAAACCGTTGGGATGAAGATGAGCGCCATCGGCGAAAGATTTTCAGGGATAGAGAGACATGGCACTCTCACGGCTCATATCCGCGTGTGGATGATCTTCATTTCTATCTCTCATACCATGCCATGATGGTGGTAGCCGGGAAGTTGCTGGAAACAAAGCCCGTTCATCACGATCCTGACGATTCTGAGGATGAGTTCCACAATTGGCTATACCGCCATGATCTTACTCGTCGGGACGGGGGCTGGCTGGCAGACCGGCGCGATCCGATCCCGCTTGAAAGGCCGGCGTGGAAGGATGAAGCCGAAAACGACGAGTGGCGCTGGTCACTTGCAAGGAGTGACTTTGATCGAATCCTCTTAGCCTCTGATGGCCGAATGAATCTTTGGGGGCATTGGACATGGAGTTCTGGACATCGGGAGGAGTCCATTCATGTCGCAAGTGCGCTCGTTTCATCCGATCGTTCGATGGCGCTACTTAGGGCTTTGCAAAGCGTAGATAATCCGCATGACTATCGAATTCCTGATGCTAATGACGATTTACAAATCGACTTTGAAGGTTTTCAGCTTAAAGGCTGGATTGTCGATCGATACTGCGACCGCGGTTTGGATGAACAAGATCCATGGGCTGGGGCTATTACTTATCCGTCACCGGTTCCGGCTGCTTACATTACCGACATTATGAATCTCACCTCCGATACCGAGCATCGACGATGGTTTGTTCAGGGAGATCATGTTGATGTCGCTTGGGCCCAAGTA
>RFGN01000750.1 GCA_003696645.1 Gammaproteobacteria bacterium
AATCGGAATACTGGATCATACTCGGTGATGCTGAGACTATAGTTCACCGACCAGTTGGTGTAATAGTCGATGCAATCCTGATATACGAGATAATAGAACCTTTCATTGCTGCTCATACCGGCTTGAATACCGAGTTGATCGGGGGCCTTTGGCTGGATAGACCCATCAATGTTCTCGGTGATTCTGAAACCAACGCACTCCCGCAGCTTATCCTCCAAGATAAGCATTGCCAGCACATCGCCGTCCACCCAATTTTTTTCAGCAATATAGGGAATAATATACTTCTTTCCCCACATGCCATACATGTAGACTTCCATCTGATTATCTTCGTTGGGTGGAGTGTCGCTGTATTTCCATTTGATCAGCGCACGATACTCCAGATAGCTATAGTGCATCTCGCTCTTGGCGAAATCGATGCGAAAGAGATTATGGCCATCCTTGGCAATGATAATCACGTCCCCGGAGATGATCGCATCACCACCATACAAGATATGGATTCTGTCACCACTCATATGGTCACCTCATCAACGGAAGAGCAGTTACCAACGAAGCATCATCCAGATTATAGAACTCCCAGAACACAGAATCAATGTCCGAGGACAAGAACGAGAAATCTCCGTTGAACAGCTTGGCTAAATCGTCAATGGTCCAGCTGTAGTCATACTCTTTCAACCGCCGTGCGTGTGGTGTTCCGATCCCAAGTGTGACAAGACGTGCATAGGAATCTACCACCAGCGTCCTGAGAATATCCCCATTCCGTTTCCACAAGTAGATGTCACCAGTGCGCTCGCTGTGATAGCCAAACCAATCTTTCACCCGGAACAGTCCGGTAATCCAGTCATTGCGTATGGCATAGCGAATCCCATGTAGCCATATGGCCCGATCATCTGGGTCGATACTGGGTTCCAGACACGGATCAGTTGCTGGAGGAATGTCTTGAGCCTCCAGATATTCCAAGATATGAATGAGGATGCCATATAGCTCATCAGGCGAACCATCAATCAGTTTGATGTCCCGAGGTATGTCTCTAGTGCTTTGCACCTCCATGAGGGGCATCTGGTGAGTAGGAAACCCCTGTTTGACCAGATCCTCGATAGTCATGGTCTTTTCATAGTAGAAATCAATCTGCTCGATGAGCTCATTGAGCCCCAGCAATGTCATATGCCCCATTTCCATCATTCTGCGCACATACTCATGATCGACTAGGATACTTTGATATACATCATCCGGGGCCTCTTGAAGAAAGCTGACGCATAGCTGACCATGATGGTTGACATACACGTATATGTTCGCTTCCCGCATCTCAAGATCCCAGAAGCTGTCCAACCATTCATCATCAATGATCTCACCGAAAAATGCTCGGTGCGCAGGTAGATTCTCGACAACAAGTCCATACTGGTTGGCAACAGAAGTAAGAATAACACAGGACTGCACGATACGAATGAAACGCCACTCGTCGTCAAGTGGCTTATCCAGATTCCAGATTTTGATCTCGAATAGATCTTCTCCGGTGAGTTTCACAAAAATTCTGTTATCGGCAATATCGAAGATGGTGGCGACACCATCTCCTGAGAAAATGACCTTATCACCTTCGAACGCAATCATTGCAAGAACTCTAGCACTGCAT
>RFGN01000751.1 GCA_003696645.1 Gammaproteobacteria bacterium
AATCCGATTCTTGTTTTCTGCCTTTTGTATACTCAAAACGAAGTGGTTTGGTCGGCGTATGCCGAATCCCGATCCCGAAGGATTTCTGGATTCGGGATCGGGACCACATTCCCCCATATTCTCTGAAATGAGAAGCTTGGATTTTCTCAAACCACATTGCGTTGGGCAATGTAACGTCTGGTCCATTGATGAATAGCTGCAGGGCTTTACTGCAAGCCTGACTATTCCATTGAATAAATATTTCTCAACGAATGACCAATGTCCTTTTCTGTCAGGGGCATTGGGTGGCTATTCCATGCCGGTAATTAAGGCATTCGTAAATTTTGTTAAGTCAACTCATCCAAATTCAATACTATGAAAACGGTGTTTCACCTCCCACTTTCCTCAGGCATTTCTTTGTTATTTTCAAAAAGATATTTCCTGAAAATTGCAATGATTTTCATCGTTGTTTTCCTGGCTACTGCCGGCTTGAATGCCCAACAATTTCTGACGGTGGGCAACGCCAGTTACTACCAGGGGAATTGTCATTTTCTGAATCCCGGCCTGTACAATATAGCCGGTGGAGTTTGGCACATCAACAGGATAGACCTTAACTATGACGCACATTTTGAAGGGACGATTTATTTGGGGGTCCATGATTCAAATGGCGGCGACGGAGCTGCCTTTGTGATGCAGCCAGTGAGCAACGGAGCGCTGGGTGGCACAGGTGGTGGCATTGGTTATTTTGGCATATCGCCCTCGCTGGCCGTGGAGTTTGATACACACAATAATCCCAGCTCGGCGGATCCAGCCGACGATCACATTGCCCTGATGAAAAACGGCGTGGTGGATCACTCTGCTCCTGAAAATATACAGGGGCCTTTTGCATTGCCCAACCTTGAAAATGCCCAAAATCACCCCTTTGTAATTGATTGGAACGCCACCACCAAAGTACTCACGGTTTCTTTCAAGGGCGTGCAATATATCAACTACGCGGAGGACCTCGTGGCCAATGTTTTTGGAGGAGAAAACCATGTGTACTGGGGCTTTACCGGTGCCACGGGCTATCCGGAACAAAATGTTCAGGTGCTGTGCATGTTCCCTTCCATAACCTATTATACCGAATCACCCGCACTGACCTGGACCAATGCCGGTGGCAACAGCTACTGGAGTACAGGCGCCAACTGGGTAGGAGGACAGCCCCCCTCCGTGACCGATGAAGTGGTGTTCAATGCTGCGACAACCAGCGATGTAAACATAAATGTGCCGGTGGAGATAAATTCCCTCACCGCATTGAACGATTACAATGGCGCTATAAAACTCAACCAACAAACACTGGCGCTGAAAAAATTATTGGAAATAAAAAAGGCATCGTCATTTAACAAGGGAACAGGCAGGGTGATTTTTAAAGGCCCAGTGGTTGTGAACAGCAAAGCTCCGCTGAACGATCTGGAGATTGACACCCCAACCGGAGATGAGATAACCCTGAAAGATACGTTGAAAGTTGACGGAGACCTGACCGTTAAATCCGAGATTGGATTGATGACGAATAATGGCAGCCCGGTGAATGTGAAAGGTGATGTAGATATCCAACAACCTGTAAAACCGGCATCAAATGGCATATTCAGAATGTGGGGTTCAGTGCTTCAAAAATTAAAAGCGAAAGGCAGTGCCACGGTAGAAGTGGAGAAGGAGGGTGGTGAGGTACAGCTCAACGGCGATGTGGAAGTAAAAAAACTGGATGTCAAAAAGGGAATAATCAGCACGTTCAAGAATGCTATAAAAGGACCGAACAATACAAAGTCGGAAATATACATTCAGTGCCTGGGCAAAATAAAGGGCAGGGGCTTTATGCGTGCCTACTTGCGGGCGAAGAAATGCGGCAGATTGGCCCCAGGCAACTCTCCCGGAGCAATGACCATCGATGGAACCCTGGAACTGGAACCCGAATCCATTCTGGAATATGAAACCACCCCCACCAATCACGATACTGTGATAGTGGTCGGCAACGTGATCATTGGAGGTAGCTTTCTCGAGATCAGCTCCACCGGCACTCCTGCGGGCGACCTTACCATCATTGACAACGACGGCACCGATCCGGTTTCAGGTACTTTTGACGGCCTGCCGGAAGGCAGCCAGGTTGTGATAAGCGGAACGATCTATTTCATTTCTTATGTGGGTGGCACCGGCAATGATGTTGTGCTTTCTCCCTGTCCTTCGGGCAATGTCCTCTATGTAAATGCTGCTGCCACAGGGGTCAACAATGGCACCTCCTGGACCGATGCCTACACCGACCTGCAGGATGCACTCAACAGCACTTGCACGGGTATCACAGAGATTTGGGTGGCGGCAGGCACCTACAAGCCTACTTCAGGAACTGACCGCAGTGTTTCATTTGTCATGAAAAACAACCTGGCCATTTATGGTGGTTTCAAT
>RFGN01000120.1 GCA_003696645.1 Gammaproteobacteria bacterium
CCAGCCATTCCACGCCGGAATCCTTGTACGCGGGATAGGGCTGGCCGGTGCGCACGTCCACCTGCCCGGTGACGGCCTGGTGGATGAGGGCCTGCTTGTACTCTTCCAGGAGCTTAATCTGCCTCTGCCGGGCGCGGATTAGCCGGCGGATGCGGGAGTCGGCCCAGTCCAGGTAGCGGGCGATGGCGCGCTGTTCGGCGAGGGGTGGGAGGGGGATACTGGAACGGCTAAGTTTTACATAATCTATGTTTTGCCCTTGCCGAATGCCTGTTACATACAAGTTCAGGTTTTCGATGAAAGGTTTTGATTTGAATAACTTGGCAAGATAGGCATGATTACCTTCATCTACGGGATACAAAATTGTGTATGCAGGGCTGATAATTCCTTGCTCTCTTGCATATTCTAAACCACCCTGAAACGATCTTAGGCTAATGACAAAATCACCCACCTTTACCAGTTTCAGCAAATGCAGGTCTTTCAAGGCTAATACTGTTCTGTTTTCGTAATTTTCCTTTCTGACAACCCCTTTGGTTTGCGTTGCTGCCAAAAGAGGTTCTTCAGGGTATCCTTTTTCACTGCGTTGACGAAGCAATGTCTTGATACGCCGTAATTCCCAATGCGCGGGGATGCGACCCAGCCAGGGGATTCCGGAGTCTTTGTAGGCGGGGTAGGGGTGGAGATTGGCTATCATGTGGTATTTCCTCTGTGTACCGGAATACGAACATACAGCCTTTCGCGCACTTCTTGATAGATTGCGATATCCTCCGCAACTTGCAATGTCACTACCAATCCATAGCGTATAGACTCTTGGATATCTCCTGCATCGGCACGGCAGTTTACCTTGATTACAAGGGCATCCCCATCTTGGAAGTCTGCAGCGCGCTCGCCTTCTAACACCTCATGCTGGACGGTACCTCGTTGTGCGGCACGGCCATCAGCATCTATACGCTCTGGTGCAACATTGTTTTTAGGATCAAACCACAAATGAGCAATACGATACTTACGATGTCTACTGTTCACTGGAGTAAGCCAAGCCAAACTAATCGTCAAACGTCGTTTGACGTTTCCTGCTGAAAGACTGGGTGGAAGTGGAAGACGAAATTCATCGGCCTGTCCATCTCCTAGTTTCCCGAAACCCACAATGGTAACACGCTGATCAGTACAAGCTATTACCCTTGTGACATCTGCACAACCATAACCTATAAATCGCGCTATATACTCTCTGAATGTTCGGCTATTTTGGGAATTACGCAGACATGACTCATACAAAGATTTCATATCCCCCCACTCCGCACCATGTACGAGAAGGGTCTTTATTAACACCGTGTCGTATTCCGACGGGATTTGTGCGCCGAACTTGTTGCGTAGCTGCTCAAGAACCTCGTACAGGCGACTAGCCCACCTCGAGGCCAAGGCCGCTGAATTGCTCGTGCCTCTCCTGTACGAAACGTGATCAAGGCTGCCTTGCTCTCCGGGCGCGGCGACACACTGTCCAGGAGGTGAGACAAAAAAAGTTGGTTCCAGAACGGCGTTGCGATGCGTATTACCAAATTTCTCGCGAAGGAATTGCCTCCCACCGGGCAATAGAATGTCTGGCTTGATGCTTCTACGGTACCCAGGTCCATGGGCGCTGTATACGCTCGGGATATTCATCCGTGTAAAGGGGTCTATCAGATTGAAATTTTGCGATGGTGATGAAGCATCTGCATGGATAGATCCAATTGTAAGCCCGTTGATTGTTTCAGCGGGTGATAGAAGACGACGGTGCCGTGTATTTAATGCAAGGGCTTTGATCACAGCTTTTTCTCGATCGTCAGCGGTCAGGTTTGGAAAATTTGTGCGTGGGACATCCAACTCAATATCATGGAGATGGTTGCCCGCGCTTACAACGAATAGGATGTTATACTCCCATGAAAGCCAGTCCAGCAGGCGTGCCCACGCACTCATCATGCGATCCAATGGCTTCAAGCGGTCACCTATCGACAGATTGATTACGCGAACGCTCGGAGCTACCGGGCCTTCCCCTCCGTCGCTTTCGTACAACCGCCGTACTGCTCGATGAATCAGGTCAATCGGCAGGATTCCCTCGGGTATCGCTTCCTCGGGGAATCGCCCGTCAAATCCACGACGGGGTTGCATAATAGGCCGAACATAGATAGGCCTTTCCAGAGGGGTATCGTGTGAATTGAGATCACCATGGCATATAAGCGATGCCATTGCAGTACCATGGACACGTTCACTGGCCTGATAAGAGCTTTCAAATCCATCCGGGTCATCAACGATTAGTCGCCCATCGAGCAGTCGATGCTTCGTTAGAGGCAAGCCATCAAACAAGGCAACGATTGGCTCCCCACTTGGAAGCACACTATCGACCGACTGACTAATTTGTTTCGTCTTACTCATATCCTCGGGAATGCGAATCGAGCATTGACCCACTGGATGCACGTACATAATGTCTTCGCATTGGAAGAGGCGGAATTTTGCCAGTGTTTCGATTTGGGAAAGGAGTTGAGACACCTCCACGATAGGGATACTTCCTAATACACCATGATATGCAATTTCAGGTATAACACACTGGCTGGTGGTTTTACCTCCAAGAGTTTGGATTACATGTTTGAGATAAGCATTCGCTTTCTGCCGCCGATTAGGGTCACTTCGATACCAGAGTTCGACTTCAAAAGGTACCGTATCCTGATCGTATTCAATTCTTTCTTTCCAGTCGTCCCAGAGACCTGTATCTCTTATGCGGTCCTGGGCATCCCATGGTCGAATTGTTCGAAGAAGTTGAAATGCTTCCTTTAGTGGTGCAAGCCCTTTAGGAAATTTGGCTTTTGGATCCTCGCTCCACCTATTGAACAGACTTAATAACTCATCGAGGGCACGCTGGTCTGTCATAATGAGAAATAATTGGCCCGATAGTTTTTTGTCTGGATCCCTTTCGTCCTCGAAGCCATCACCAGGTTCTATATCAGTGAGTTCTAATTCACCCAGCCATTCTAAGCCGGGTATTCTTTTCACAGCATAGATAAAGCGCTCAACAGAGCCAACGGTCTCGAGTACTAATGTTAGTTCTGGTTGAATTCCAAGCGAAGTGCCTTGTAAGATGGGCCGTTGCTTTTGCATTGCCCCCTGTAAGCGTTGAAATTGGGGTGCCAGCCTTGAGGCTTGTCGCTCTACGTCAGGCACCTTGAACTTGCCAGCACTGCCAGTCCGTTTCAGTCGTTCTGAACGCGAGGGGTTCGGAAATATAAGGATGGGATGTTCAGCCATAATTAGTCTTTCTTTTCGGTATTATCTGTCTTTATTGTGGCCCGTTTCATCCATTGACTTAAAACCTCCTGCGCAATTTTCTTGGAGTTTGCATTCGGTTCACTTAAAATAATTCTTCTAACTATGTCAGTACCAAATTCCTCAATTTCAGCAAAACTCATAGCTGTCAGTCTCTCTGCCAGATAACGAGGAGTTAAACCAAGTTTGCGCCCCGTACGTTTTTCAAACCTTCTAAACCATTCCTCGATCTGTTGCTGTGTGGGCATTGGCAGTTCCAAGCGAATTTGGAATCTCCGCCATACGGCTCGGTCTAATAATTCTGGATGATTACTTGCTACCACAACAACCACATAGCTCGGCAAAGCGTCTATTTGTAAAAGTAGTGAACTTACCACACGCTTAATTTCTCCTGTTTCGTAAAGATCACCACGCTCCTTTGCCACTGCATCAAACTCGTCAAAGAACAACACGCAGTGTCGCGTGCGGGCATATTCAAAAACCTGGCCGAGACGCTGTGCTGTTTCTCCTAGGTAGCTACCGATGACCGCTTCATAACGAACTACTAGCAACGGAACGCCAAGGGCATCGGCGATTCCTTCTGCTAAAGATGTCTTTCCATTTCCAGGAGGTCCAATAAGCAACACGCGGTTGCGAGGCTCGAGATTGTAGGACCGTAGTAAATCGACTCGATGCTGCTCTTCGACCAGTTCGCGAACGGCTTTTTCAGCCTCAATAGGTAAAATTAGATCTTCAATATTTCGTCGAGGAACAACCTCACTTACGAACGGTCCAGAGAGCATCCGTGTGGCTGATGGAACAGTGGGAGAAAAACCATTTCCACTTACATTAAGCTGGGCAAGAAGCTGATCAGCGAAAATAGTGTGATTCTTTGCCCGCTCGTTTGCTGCCAAAGCCTCGACGGTTTTCTTAAACTGTGCCTGGTCACCACGTGTCCCAGCCTTTACAAGGTTCAAAATTAGATCAGCTCGTGCCATGTAAATTATCAATTCTAAAGGTTAATAATTCCAGCCAAGAATCCCTCCGCCTCTTTCTCCACGGCCAGCAATTCGGCGCGGATTTCGTCGAGGCTGCGCAGGGCTTTGGGTTTGTAAAAATAGCGGTTGAAGTTGATTTCATAGCCCACCTTTACGCTGTTGGGGGCGTACCAGGCGTCGGGGGCGTAGGGCAGCACCTCGCGGCGCAGGAATTCCTCGATGGCCGCGCGCTGGTCTGCCGCGGTCGGCAGATAGCCGGGCTGCTGGCAGGCAGGACATTCTAGGAAGGGGATTTGTTCGGTGTCACGCAGGTCGGTGTCGGGCTCGTACTCCACCACGCGTTTTTTCCCATTGATTTCCATTTCGAACAGGCCGTGCAGCGGATCGGGTGCCGTGCCGGCCTTGTGGATTTTCCGAATGACGGGCGGAGCGTCTTCGCTGCGTTCGGCTTCTTCTTTCAGCCGCTTGATCTCGGCGGCCTTGTAAGCCCGAGTGGGGTCGATGCCTTTCAGGCACAGGGGGCGCTCCACGGTCACCTTCCAGTAGCCGAATGCCGCGTTGGGGAAGATTTTGGATTGCTCGGTCTCTTCTAAAGCGAGGAAGGTGTCCACGATGCGGCGGATGTCCGCTTCGGAGAGTTCGCAATTCTTCTTACCGAGGTTTTTGCGCAGGGGCAGGTACCAGTTGGTGGCGTCGATCAGTTGGACACTGCCTTTGCGGTGGGCGGGTTTGCGGTTGGAAAGCACCCAGATGTAGGTGGCGATGCCGGTGTTGTAGAACATGTTGAGGGGCAGGGCCACGATGGCTTCCAGCCAGTCGTTTTC
>RFGN01000121.1 GCA_003696645.1 Gammaproteobacteria bacterium
GCCTGCCGATGCAGGTTCGCGGACTGAAACATAAGCCCAAGATCTGAACTGAATATCATGTAATTCCATTGGCCAACCGACGCGGAATCTCTTAGCGACGGATGGTGAGCCGGGTATCCCTCGGTCACGTCCATTCCTAAACGATGAGTCCCCGTTTATCAGGGATTAATCTTAAATTGAGGGCGAGCTCATGCGGGTGCTCTACATCGGTGGATCGGGCGAGATCAGCTATGACTGTATCCACGAGTCGGTAAAGCTTGGACACGAAGTCTCCGTCTTCAATCGTGGCAATCACAATGAAGGGCTGCCGAAACAGGTTCGTCTGATTCGCGGAGATATTCATGATGATAAGGCCTACTCAAAACTGGCTGAAGAACACTTCGATGTGATATGCCAATTTCGGCTTTTTTCACCACTGGAGATACGTCGAGATATCGAGTTGTTTGCGGGGAAGTGCGGACATTACGTATTCATCAGCTCGGCCTCCGCCTATCAGAAGCCATTAAGGGACTTCCCGATCACCGAAAAAACACCACTGGATAACCCGTACTGGGCGTATTCACGAGCCAAGGCGGAGATGGAAGCAATCTTATGCGAACAAGATCATCTGCCGTACACAATCGTTCGGCCAAGCCATACGTACCGGACACATATGCCGACACCATTGGGTGGCGTCTTGGATGCTTCACGCCTGTTGCGAGGCAAACCGGTTATAGTACCCGGGGATGGCGAGTCACTCTGGACGATAACGCACGCGCGAGACTTTGCCCCGCCGTTCGTTAAATTATTGGGTAACGAACGTGCGATCGGCGAAGCGTTTCATATCACAAACGATCGTCCCTGGCCCTGGAACCAGATACTGGAGGCGGCAGCGAGCGCATTGGGTGTTACGGACTATCGCTTAGTGCATATATCGAGCGAGATACTAGTACGTTACCACCCCGACTGGGAAGGCCCGCTACTAGGGGATAAAGCCGTCTCGGTAGTTTTTGACAACAGTAAGGTCAAATCTGTCGTGGGGGCTTTCGAATGTCCGACTGACCCTTGGCAGGGAATGAAACTGGTCGTGGAGAGTTTTCCTCCTGATAAGGAGGAATATGACACAGGCATGGACCAATTGATGGATCAGATCATCACTGATCAGGATAACTTGGGACGGAAATGAACAATACAAAGTCTCCGCTATACATGAGCGGAGGGGGGTAATGGTCAGGAAGAAACACCGCCCGAACTTTTACCTGGCTAGTTTTCGGCCTCGAATAACTGCACAACCTGCGACAAAAAGGACAAGGCTCGCCGGTTCGGGAATAAGTGTGCCTGTGACGTTGATATTGTCAATCTTGGTAAAGTCTGCATCTCCGTTATCGATCCAGAAGGCAACCCAAATCTCAGGCGTGTTGTCGGGGAGAGCGAATGTACTCTGCGTCCAGTAGTTGCCATTGTTGTCTCGTAAGAGTTGCGTCCAGTGATCAGCCCACCAAGCCACTACAGTACTTTGGCTGCCGTTACCGATGGCAGGCTCATTAAGAAAGTCCGCCACACGTTCCGGACCGAAAAACGGATCCAGATCAAGTGTCGTGTAACCGACGACAAGCTTGTCGGCACTACCAGCACTGAACATACGCCAATCAAAGGTGAGTTGGACGTTCTCGTAACCGGTCGTATCCAATTTGAACAGCAAGCCTGCGTCATCGCCTGCACGCCCGACGGGATCAGGGCTGGGTCTGCCACCACCGGGGATTTTTTGTACCCCAATGTCCAACAAGATATCTTGAATCGGGTTGGGATGTATCGGGTTGTCAGGAAGCTCAAACCGAGCGCCGTACCAATCGTTGTCAGCCCCCTCACTGGTCAAAGGCACACCGAAGTTAATCGGGTCGTTATTCGGAAACTCATCGGGGAATACGGTGTAGCCGTTAAAATCCTCATGGAATAACAGATCCACCGAAGCAGAGGCCGTACCACTTAAGAAAAACGATAAACAGACTCCGACCGCTAACGATGAACGCGCAAAAATACAACTTTTCACAGTTTCTCTCTCCCCTCGAGACCTATCTCGAGATTCCTCCAAATTATCCAAGGCCGCTTAAAAGTCAGCCCATTCCCTCTACCCACCAGTCTACTGGACGATCAAGGGAATTAAAACAGCAACAATCAAAATAAGCTGATATTGTCGTAACATAATGTATAACAGCAATATAACAGAGAACCCCCTTGCCTTTTTACGTAAAATTATACCGAGCAGAAAAGCTGCCACTAGTGTATTGTGCTAAGCCATTCGGCCTTGGTCAGATGAGATTTAGAAACAAGAGATGATCCATGCCACAACAGACCACTGCAGACTGCTATATCCCCGCCGATCTGGACCCTTCAGACTGGAAGCAGTTGGAACCCCTGTATAGCAGTCTGCTTGAACGGCCTTTACAGAGCCGGGAACAACTGCACCAATGGTTGGCAGACTTTTCGGAACTATCTGCAGTGGTTTCTGAGTACGGCTCACGTAAAAACATCGACTCGGCCTGCCACACAGATGACTTGGAAATCGAAAAGGCGTACCTACATTATGTGGAAAATATCGCACCTAAGATCAAGCCGTTGTATTTTGAGCTTCAGAAAAAACTACTCAGTTCTCCAGTACACACCGAATTAGATGCATCTCGCTTCGGTGAAATGATCAAACAGTGGCAATCAGCGGTCGAATTGTTTCGACCTGAGAATGTTCCGATCCAGACCGAGATCGCCAAGCTCAATAATGAATACGATAAAACGATCGGTGCGATGACCGTGGAGTTTGATGGCCAAACACTGACACTCCAGCAGCTGGCGCGTTACCTGGAAGAACCCGATCGATCAACACGTGAAAAGGCCTGGCGGATCAGCTCGGAACGTCGTCTTCAGGACAGGGATAAGTTTGACACCATCTTCGATAAGATGCTGACGCTTCGCAGTCGGATGGCAGAAAACGCAGGGCTGTCGGATTTCCGAGCATACATGTGGAAAGCCCTGAATCGATTTGATTACACGCCGGAGGACTGCCACCGGTTTGCCGAGGCGGTGGAATCGGTGTGCCTGCCGGTGATCGAGAAGATGGATGAACAGCGGCGAGCCGCATTAGAGGTGGATCGTCTTCGTCCGTGGGATTTAAATGTGGACGTTCACAATCGTCCGCCCCTTCGCCCTTTCGATAAAGATCATCCCGAAGATCTGGTTGATAAAACCGCAGAGGTGTTTCGCCGGGTGGACACAATATTGGGCGAAGATTTTTCCAGGCTGAAGATGGGCCGTAATTTGGATCTTGAAAGCCGAAAGGGCAAACGGGCAGGGGGCTTTCAAAGCTCGCTTCAGCACAGCCGGGAACCGTTTATTTTCATGAACGCAGCGGGACTGGATTCGGATGTTCGAACGATGCTGCACGAGGCAGGCCATGCATTCCATTTCATGTGGGTATCAGCCGAAGAACCACTGGTGTTCATGCGTCATGCGCCGATGGAATTCTGCGAGGTGGCGAGCATGTCAATGGAACTGATCGGAGCTGATCACTATGACGTGTTCTATCCGGATGACGCGAACCGTGGACGAGCGTTTCGGAACCTGTTGGAAGGCATAATAACGATCCTCCCGTGGATTGCGACGATTGATCAGTTCCAGCATTGGCTGTATACCAATCCGGGACATTCACGACAACAACGAACTGACGCCTGGTTGAAAATTCTGGATCGTTTCCGAAGGCCCGGGGTGGACTGGAGCGGCCTGGACGATGCGAGGGCATCGATGTGGCAAAAACAGCTACACCTGTTCCATGTACCGTTCTACTACATTGAATACGGTATTGCGCAGCTCGGAGCATTACAGCTTTGGCAGGCGTATCGGAATGATCCGACCCAAGCACTTACAAACTACCGCCAAGCGCTGAGGCTGGGTGGGAAACGCCCCTTGCCGGAATTGTTCGAGACAGCTGGGCTGAAATTTGATTTCTCTCGCCACACACTCGAGCCGCTCATGGCGGCGATCGCTGAAGAACTGGACCGTTTGCCTCTGTGAATAAAGACAGGAGTAGGCAGTTTCACTCACTATCCAGAAATTCAAGCACCTGTTTAAGTAAAGTCCGGGCCTCAGGAAAAGTCAGGCGTCGCATCGCCTCCTCCGCAGTCAACCAAGCATGGTCCTGAACCTCCTCGGGCTGCACGGATACCTCGGGATCATCGACCTGTCCAAGAAAGAAAGTGACCGTTTTATTCACAGACTGACCGGCCTTGTTGATATAGGTGTAGCGGTCATAGAAAGGCTCGCAATCAATTACTCTGCAATTGGTGATCCCGGTTTCCTCAGCCAACTCGCGTTGTGCTGATTGCAATGGTGTCTCGCCCGGCTCAGCGTGTCCTTTGGGAAACCCCCAATGCCCTTTCTTCTGGTGCACGAGCAGAAATCGACGAACGCCGTCCGATTCGTGAATAGGGATGATGCCGAACGAAAAGTCTTGCATGGGAGATTCAGATAGTTAATTTTCGCCGGTATCGAGTACCGCCATAAAGGCTTCCTGCGGGATATCTACAGTCCCGACCCGCTTCATCCGTTCTTTGCCTTTCTTTTGTTTTTCAAGGAGTTTACGTTTTCGAGTGACGTCGCCGCCGTAACATTTCGCGGTTACATTCTTGCCGACACTCTTGATCGTCTCCCGAGCAATAATCTTCCCACCAATCGCTGCTTGAAGAGGGATCTCAAACAGGTGGCGGTCGATCTGTTTTTTAAGTTTGAGCAGCAGTGCCCGGCCGCGTTGCTCGGCTTTTTCGCGGTGGACGATCACCGATAATGCATCGACCGGTGTGCCGTTGACGAGGATATCCATCTTCACCAGGCTCTCAGCGACAAAGCCCTTAAGGTGATAATCCATTGTGCCGTAGCCGCTGGTAATGCTTTTTAATTTGTCGTAGAAATCGTAGATGATCTCTGCAAGCGGCAGGTCATATTCCAGGATCTGGCGTGTCTCTGAAAGGTAAGTCTGTTTACGATAAACACCTCGGCGGTTCCCACAAAGCTTCATCAACTCGCCGATTGAATCTTTGGGTGTAATAATTTCAACGGTGACAACCGGCTCTCGGATTTCTTTAATCTGTGAAGGGTCGGGCAGATCAGCCGGATTGGTGATATGTAAGACCTGCCCATCGGTTTTCAGAACTTCGTAGGTCACTGTCGGTGCAGTCTGGACGACGGAGACATCCCCCTCCCGCTCGAGCCGTTCTTGGATGATGTCCATGTGAAGCATGCCAAGGAACCCACATCGGAACCCGAATCCAAGCGCCTCGCTGGAGGTTGGCTGGTATGTGAAGCTGGCGTCGTTGATATGTAGCCGGCTGATTGCGTCTCTCAGCTCGTCGAACTCGGTATCGCCGGTCGGATAAAAGTCGCAGAACACCATGGGTTGCGGCTCTTTATAGCCGGGCAGGGGTTCGTCGGCCGGGTCAAGCTCGCGAGTGATGGTGTCGCCGATGTTCACGTCGCCGAGACTCTTAATGTTGGCGACCATGTAACCGACCTCCCCGGCCTGCATCGGCTGCTTATATGGCGTCATCTTGGGTGTGAACTTGCCCAGCTCCGTGATCGTAAAGCTGCGGCCGGTCCCCATCATGAGGATCTTATCACCCGGCGCAAGCTTCCCGTTGAACAGACGGAAGTAAACCACCACACCGCGATAATCGTCGTAGATGGCGTCAAAGATCAGGGCTTGAGTCTTGGCTTCGGGATCACCCTTGGGCGGGGGGAGCTTTCGACAGATGGCATCCAGCAGTTCGTTGACCCCCTGCCCGGTCTTGGCAGAGCAAAAGATCGCCTCATCGGCCGGCAGGCCCAGGATGTGTTCTGTCTCCAGGGCGATTTCCTCCGGGCGGGCAGCGGGAAGGTCGATCTTATTGATGACGGTGATAATCTCGAGGTTAGCATCCACCGCCATATAGGCGTTAGCAACGGTCTGGGCCTCCACGCCTTGGCTGGCATCGACGACCAATACCGCCCCTTCGCAAGCAGTCAGGGCACGGGATACCTCGTAGTGAAAATCCACATGACCCGGTGTGTCGATAAAGTTGAGCATATACGGTTTGCCATCACAGATATGGTTGACGGTGACGGCGGACGCCTTAATGGTGATACCCCGCTCCCGCTCAAGGTCCATATCGTCCAGCGTCTGCTCTCTGGCCTCACGTTCCGTCACCGCACCGGTCCCTTGGAGCATGCGGTCGGCTAGCGTGCTCTTACCGTGATCGATGTGGGCGATAATGCAGAAGTTACGGATTTCCATAAGTCTCTGTAGCGCGTAGGTTTTTGCCGGCCGACACACGCTGGCGGCCAAGAAAGCCCTGCATTTTAGCAAGCCGGAAGGATCTGGTTAGTCTATCAGTTCTGCTCCAGATAGGACGAACAAGTCCGAGCGAGACGGGCCAGGTCTGCCGGCCCCGCGCCGGCTTCAGCCAGATTCCCCTGCAGGCTGCGGATCATCCTTGTGGCTCCTCCTCTCACGCTCCACATCGGCCGAACCCCCCCCGAGTCGATCAGCCATAGCCAGTCACTGGAATCCACCAAGAGGTTGCTGGCTTTGTGATCACGGTTGAATAATCCCCGTCGGATCAGTTCGCCCGTGAATCGCCCAGCCATGTCGAGGATTCGGCCGCGCCGATCCGGATCGGACAGTTTCTGGTGGTAAAAAAGGTGAAATAGACTCTGACCCATATATGGGGTGACCAGCCACACCTTTGAGGCCCCCTCGGAGATGGCCCAGCCGTGGGCGATAGTCGGTACGACCGGCAAGCCAAGTTGGCTCAGGCGGGCAGCTTGGCGGATCTCACGTTGGGCGGGATGCCGACCGATCAGCCAGCCCAGCTTCTGGCGTAGAGGATTGAACTCGTATCTTTTGATGACATAACTCCCCCCGTCAGGAACTTCAATACGCCATACCCGACTTCGTTGGTCCTGTTTATAGACCTCGGTCGTGTCAGCGGTATCGATCCATGCTGGGTCAAAACGGTATTCCATCGGGGATGGTGTAGCCGGGACGGACGGCGGAAGCAAACGTCATATTGGCGGGTGGTCACAGTTGTGCCACAATGCAGGGGCTTTACGGAACCACCCCATGCCGAATACACCCCCCCTGCGTGTGTGCCTGTTTACCCCGACATTCCTGCCGTCTCTGGGGGGGGCCGAGCTTGCGGGCGACCGCATCCTGCGTGGTCTGCAGAAACGAGGACATGAGGTCCAGGTGCTCTGTCAGGGCCACGGGCCGCAGCCGGAATTGCCATATCCCATCACACGTTATCGGCGCCCCCCCGCTCAACATCTTTGGCCCGAGCTGTTGGGCTGGCATGTTCGCCGGGTTTTTCAGCAACGCCCGTTTGACGTAATGCTGGCGTTCTACGGCTATCCCACCGGATACGCCGCAGCCCGCTTAAAAGATCGACTGGGATTCAGGCTGGTGGTCAGCGCCCGAGGTGCGGACCTGTACCCGAATTTCCACGCCCTCTCCAAACCCCGAGTCAGGTCTGTTATTAAAGCGGGATATCGTGGGGCTGATCGGATTATCTCCCTTAGTCGCTGGCTTGATCAACGGCTATATGAAGTTGCGGGGCCGGACCTGCCACCGATTGATCGCGTGATGAACGGTATTGACTTGGTTGCGTTCGACTCGTCTTCACGGGATGCAGAATCACATCCCCCCCCGTGCGACCTTGAACCGGGACGCTTTGTGTTGCATCTGGCACGGGTGGGGCCGGTCAAACGACAAGATTTGGCGGTCGAGGCGGTAGCGGCCTGCGCGGAGCTGTTTCGGGGAAAAAAGTTTCGATACGTCTTTGCCGGGGACGGTGAATCGCTTGAGACGATCCGCCATCAAGTAGATCACCTTGGAATCTCGGACATCGTGCGCTTAACGGGACGTCAAACCGGACTGGATAAGATGTGGCTACTGCGACATGCCTATGCGTTCGTTTCGACCAGTCGTGAAGAAGGTATGCCGAATGCGATGATCGAGGCGATCACGGCCGGGTTACCCGTTCTAGCCAGTGACATCGGACCACACCGTGAACTACTGGAACTCAGCAAGGCCGGGTGGACTTTCCGGTTCCCGGAGGTCCATGACCTTAGTCGCCAGATCCAACGCCTGTTATCGATTGATTTGACCCCCTACCGTAGTGCAGCCCACCAATCTCGTCATCTATTCAGCCTAGACCGGATGATCGACGGCTATGAACGGAGTCTGCAATGTGCCATGTCGTGTAAGACTGCTGGCGTTAGCGAGTAACCTTTGTGGGCATATGCCCCTGTGACCGGTACACTATTTTACTATGAGCATCCAGACGATTCAGGTCGGTTCGGTAACGATCGGAACAGGCCAGCCTTTGGCGGTCATTGCGGGTCCATGTCAAGCCGAGTCAGAAGAACTGTGCCTGACAGTCGCGCGGGCACTACGTGATCGTTGCGCTGATCTGGGTTTGGGCTACATCTTCAAGGCCAGTTTCGATAAAGCCAATCGTAGCTCCATCCACACCGATCGGGGGCCGGGCATGGAAGCCGGATTACAGATGCTTGCCCGGGTGAAAGAGGAGTTGGGTGTACCCGTTACGACGGATATCCATGAATCCACGCAGGCCGAGAGGATCGGCAAGGTTGTGGATCTGATCCAGATACCCGCTTTTTTATGTCGTCAGACCGACCTGTTGGTCGCCTCAGCCAAAACCGGGCAACCTGTGAACGTGAAAAAAGGTCAGTTCATGTCCCCCGAGGAAATGCGCCATGTGGTGACCAAGCTGACCGAAGCCAGCGCTATGGGGATTATGCTCACCGAACGAGGCACCTTCTTCGGCTATCACAGACTGGTCAATGATTTCATCGGGCTAAATGACATGATGCAGCTGGGTTGGCCTGTGTGTTTTGATGTCACTCATTCCACGCAGCAACCGGGCGCTGGAGCCGACGGAAAAAGCACAGGAGGCAGACCCGACGCCGCTCCAATGCTCGCACGTTGTGCAATCGCGGCCGGCGTACAAGCCCTGTTTATCGAAACCCATCCAACACCACAGCAAGCCCGGTCCGATGCTGCAACCATGCTTCCGCTGGAGCAAACACTCTCGCTTCTGGGTGAACTGGCTAAACTCTACCGCACACTCCATCATCAGCCCGCCTGATAAACGTATCCAAACATCAGAAAATACTTCTCCTGCAGTAAATCTGGCTGTTTTAGGAACAAATTATTGCCGGTTTTCGTCTTATTGTCGGGGCCACGCGCCGGGCAGGTTTCGACTGGATATGATGTGAAGAATCAAGCATCTGATGGAGCCGGCCCATGAATACCGTGCACCGCACTCTTGTCAAGACTCGTCGAAGGATCTGGATCGACACGACGCTTCGAACACTGGGCTGGCTTGCTGTGGTATGGGTGGGGCTGGCAACGCTGATCCTACTGACGGACCGGCTGTTATCGATCACAATACCAATGGGACGAGTGTGGATCTATGGCGGACTGGGGGGACTGCTGATTCTGATGGCCCCGCTGTTAGCCCTGACCCGCCTGCCTGATAATGCATCTGTGGCATCTATGGTAGACGAACGGTTGGGTCTCAAAGACAGCTTGGGCACCGCGCTGTTTGCCGAATCTGTTTCGCACGACCCTTTTGCCAAATATGTACTAAACGCGGCCGAGCAACTCGCTTCTCAAGCCAGGCTGAATGAAGCTTTTCCAATCCGCTTCGGCAGGGCCTGGCATTACGCGTTCCTGGGTTCAATAACATGGGCCTTGATGTATGTAACGATCCCGCCCGATATGGATCTGATGGGGCTGGGCAGGCAACGCATTGAAAAGCAACAGGCAGAGGCGCAGGCGGAAGAAGCCGAAATCAAGATCTTGGAAGCGAACGCTTTGCTCCGAGAGGTCAATACTGAAACCGATGTGCTTGCGGAGACCACCCCGGAAGATGTGTTTCGTGAATTGGCGTCACTGACCCAACGGGATCTGACAAACCCGAAGTTACGTCAGGAGGCGATGTCTAAACTGGCCGATGTTCAGGACAAACTGGTCCAGGCGGAGCAAGCCAAACAACAACAGCTACGTAGCATTAAAAACCAGATGAGTGGGCTGGATCCCGGCACCCGTGGGCCGGCAGACCGCTTTGTTGATGCCATGCGGCGAGGTGATTTTGAGGCGGCTCAACAGGAACTAAAACGGCTTGCAGAGAGCCTGCAAGACATATCTGAACCCGAAAAACTAGCATTACAGAAACAGCTGCAGGCGCTGTCTGATCAACTGGAAGCGATGGCACGGCAACATCAGAAGATGCAGCAACAATTACAACAGGATATTCATAAGCAGCTTCAACAAGCCGGCATATCGCAAAAACAGGTCCGACAACTTCAACAGCAGGGGTACAAACCGCAGGCGGTTCAGCAGGCGCTACAACAGGCCATGCAGCAGCAGGGCATGAACGCTCAACAAGCCCAGCAGCAGGCACAACAGATCGCCCGACAGATCCATCAGCAACAGCAACAGGCACAACACGCCAAACAGTCCCAGTCCCAGTGTCAAGGGCTGGGATCAAGCTTCGGACAGATGGCCCAGTCGCTGGGAAAACAGGCACAATCCGGGCAACAAGATCAATCCGGACAATTCCAACAGGGGGCATGGCAAGGCCAGCAGCAACTGAGCCAGATGCAGCAGGTACAACAACAGATCCACCAGATGCAGCAAGCTCAGCAGCAGCTCCAGCAAGCGATGAACGCGATGAACCAATCGGGGACACAACAAGCCGGCCAAAGCACCGCTTCCAGACCTACACAGGGAGGTGGTGTCGGTGGCCGCGAGGCGGGTAACGAAAGTGGCGGCAATCCTATCGGCCAACCGTTTCAGACAGGACCATACACCACACGAACCGAACAAGACCTCCAGCAGGGAGAGGGGCGGATCATCGCCAGTTGGCAAACAGACGGCGAATTATCCGCCGGACAAGCTGAGGTCGAGTTTGATCGTGTTGTCACGGAAGCTCGAAACCAGGCAGAACGTGCAGTCACCGAAGATCGCGTCCCCAGGCGATACCACCAACTGGTGAAAGAGTATTTTCAGCAACTTCCTGACAGTCCTGACCAGATCCGCCAAGCTCCGGCTGCGCCGAGATGAGAGAAACCACGGTGTAACATTTGCCTCTGGCACCTCGGGGGACCTCAGATGAAACATCCACTGAATAACCTTACAGCCATTGGTGTGTTTCATACGGAAAACTGTCTCGAGTGCTCTCTTCTCGTAAGATCCATACAGAACCGGCATCATCCTGTTTTTGAACTTCTGCTCGTAGACCCAAACAACCCGTGAGTATCCGCTTCGATCATCCTGAATACCTCTGGCTGCTTCTGCTCGCGGTGCCGATAGCCTGGCTTGGGATGCACAGCCTTGTCGTGCTGGAGCCGGCACGGCGGTGGACCATCATCGGGCTTCGTCTGGCCTTGCTGCTTTTACTGGTCTTGATGCTCGCCGGCCTTCAGGCAGTACGAACTCACGATGACCTGACAGTGATTGCGGTTGTCGATCAGTCCGAATCTGTCCGCCGATTCGCCAGGCCACCGAAAACCCCCGATCAACAGGAGAGCCTGTCTGAGGTGGAGTTCCCCCTGTGGGTTCGCACGTTTCTCGAACAGCGTGCCCAAGATCGCCGTGACGGAGACCGGCTCGGGCTTGTGACGTATGACGGCCAGCCCAGGGTCAAAGCCCTGCCACACCCAGCTACTAATCTTGATTCCGACACGATTGATCGACCCGTGGAGGGCACGAACACCGCAGAAGCGATTCGTTCGGCCATGGCGTTATTCCCGCCCGACTCGGGTCATCGGCTTGTGCTGGTAACAGACGGCAACGATACCACCGGCGACGTCATTGCGGCGGCACATGAGGCTGCGGCGACCGGTATCCCGATCGATGTAGTTCCGGTTCGCTACCGGGTCGAACAAGAAGTGATGGTTGAAAGGCTGTATGCACCTAATGAAGCCCGCGAAGGACAGACGGTCACACTACGTGTCGTTCTCCGGGCCACACGCCCCACCGAGGGACAAATGTTGCTCCTTCATGATGAGAACCCCATTGACCTGAACGGTCAAACACCCGGACAGGGGGCCCCGATCCAGATAGAGGACTGGACACTCGAAGAAGCGGATGATCATCCCTCTACAACAGAAGTAAACACGTTCGAAGAAGATACCGACGCTGACAATACCAATTCGGCACTAGGTAGATATGTGGCTGTTCGAGAAGTGGATGTGCCTCTCGCTTACACGGGAGTCAACAGGTTTCGCGCTATCTTTGAACCCGCCAAAGGCCAAGACACGATGGCGGTCAACAATCAGGCTGAGGCATTTACCCTGGTGGCGGGAAAAGGGCGGATTCTATTCGTCGATAAC